>JAFGAQ010000307.1 GCA_016933595.1 Opitutales bacterium
ACCACGATGCCCCTCGCTGGCTCGGGCCAACAGGTTTTGAATATACCTTGTGGCGAGGCCGTCAGGCCGATGCCATCGTCGTGGGCGAAGCTCATTCGACGAAGCGAAGCGAGCGATGTTAAATACAAGAATTCTTGATTAACAACGTTCGCCCGATGGGCTCACTAAGATCCGCTGCGCGGACCACGATGCCCTGAGCGAAGTCGAAGGGCTACAGGTTTTGAATAAGGAAATATTTGTTATGAACAAGAAGCCTCAGGGATGGTTTTTACGATTGACCATATAGTAGATCACCGGAACGGCCATACGGCTGATCAGCAAGGATGCGATTTCGCCGAACATTAAGCTGATCGCGAGTCCCTGAAAGATAGGGTCAGCGAGAATAACCCCGGCACCAACCACCACTGCCAATGCGGTCAGCAGCATCGGACGGAAACGGATCGCTCCGGCCTCCACCACCGCTTCCGCGAGCTTGAGGCCATGTTCCATGCGCAACTCGATGAAGTCTACGAGTATGATGGAATTGCGCACCACAATTCCCGCGCCGGCCATGAACCCAATCATCGACGTGGCGGTGAAAAACGCACCGAACATGCCATGAGCGGGCAAAATACCGATAAGGGAAAAGGGAATCGCCGCCATGACCACGAGAGGGGTAATGTAGTCCTTGAACCATCCCACCATCAGCATGTAGATGAGGATGAGCACAATCGCAAAGGCGAGGCCGAGGTCACGGAATACCTCAAGCGTAATATGCCATTCGCCGTCCCACTTGATGCTCGGCTCATTCTCGGAGAACGGTTGATTCAGGTGGAACAGCTTGATCCCATCTCCACTGCCACCGAAGTCGCTCGCCTTGAGCTTGGCAATTTCCTTGTTGATCTCGAACAAAGCATAGGCCGGACTCTCGGTAGCGCCCGAAACATCAGCGGTCACATAGACCACCGGTTTCAGGTTTTTGTGGTAGATACTCCGTTCGCTCTCGCCCTCCTCAATTGACACCAACTCGCGTAGCGCAACCAGTGGCGCACTCGGATCGCGCTCCGAACGGAGCTCAATGTTCAGCAAATCCTCAGCATGGGAGCGTAGGGCCCTCGGAAACTCCAACACGATATTGACGTCCTCCTCCTCCTCAGGCTGATGCAGCAAATCGACCGACATTCCGGACACCGCCATCGACAGCATCCTGGAAATGGTTCCCGTTGTGATACCGTTGATGGCTGCCTTTTCCTCATCGATCACAAAGTGATCCTTGCGTTGGAGGTCCTCGACATACCAGTCCACGTCCACCACATCGGGAGTCGCCTCCAGGATTTCTCTGACCCGCGTCGCCAATGCCAGGCGCGATGCTTCGTCCGGACCATATATCTCCGCAACGATCGTCTGAAGCACCGGAGGGCCGGGTGGCACTTCCGCCACAGCAGCCGCCACTCCATGCTCGCGGGCGATCTCAGCCACCCGTGGGCGGATCCGCTTGGCGATGTCGTGACTCTGCGCCTTGCGGTGGTGCTTGGGCAGGAGATTCACCTGCACATCCGCCACATAGGGCCCGCTCCGCGCAAAATAGTGGCGCACGAGTCCGTTGAAATTGAAGGGCGACGCCGCACCCGCGTAAACCTGATAGTTGTCCACCTCAGGTTCGACCTTGATCGCCTCGGCGATTTCACGGGCAACCGCAGCCGTTGTTTCGAGGGAGGTTCCCTCCGGAGAATTGATGATCACCTGAAACTCGCTCTTGTTGTCGAATGGCAACATCTTGACCTTGACCCATCCAATCCCCACCAGACTCATTGATCCAAGCAGCAGCAGGATAATCGACCCCAGAAAAATCCAACGCCAGGATGCGTGTGCGAGCAACGGATCCATGATCTTGTGATACAAACGGGTGAACCAATCATCCGGCGCATGCTCCAGTTCAAGGGCCGATCGCTCGGCTTCCGAAAGTCCCTCCTCGCAAACAAAGCGGCGCTTCAGCACCTTCATAGCCGCCCATGGGGTGATCGAAAACGCGATCAACAGCGAAAACACCATCGCTGCGGATGCACCAACCGGAATCGGCCGCATGTAAGGCCCCATGAGTCCGCCGACGAAAGCCATCGGCAAAATCGCGGCAATCACCGCCCACGTCGCGAGAACCGTGGGGTTTCCGACTTCGTCAACCGCATCGAGGGCGACCTGGACCAGTGGCTTTTTGGATGCACCCGGCAACCGGACATGCCGCACGATATTTTCCACCACCACGATCGCATCATCCACCAGGATTCCGATGGAGAAGATCAACGCGAACAACGTGATCCGGTTGAGCGTGTAGCCATACAGGTAGAACACCAGCAGCGTAAGAGCGAGGGTCGATGGAATGGCCAGCAGAACCACGATGGATTCCCGCCATCCCAAAAAGAACAGAATCAACAGTGCCACCCCGAACACCGCGATCCCCATGTGCAGGAGTAGCTCATTGGACTTCTCAGCTGCGGTCTCGCCGTAGTCGCGGGTGACCGTAACCGTCATGTCATTGGGGATGAGAGAGCCCTCAAGCTCCGCTACCTTCTCCCGAATGCTGTCCACGACCCATACCGCGTTCGCTCCCGGCCGCTTGGCCACCGAAATCGTGACCGCAGGCTCAACGGAGTCCGCATCGCCGAACAGCACGTAGTCCTGCGGTTCCTCCGGTCCGTCCACGATGTCAGCCACCTCACGCAGGAAAACCGGTTTGCCGGCATAAACCCCGACAACCGTATCGCCCACCTCTCCGGCATCCTTGAAAAAGCGCCCGGTGTGCACGAGAACCGTCTGATCCTGAGCCGTCAACAGACCCGGAAACGCCTGCTGGTTTGACTCCTTCAAGGCGGGAATCAGTTCCATCGGGCTCAGTCCGCGGGATGACAAACGGGCCGGGTCCAACTCAACCCGCACCTGCCGACGGGTGCCACCGATCACACGGGTCTCCGCGACCTCATCAATCCGCTTGATTTGGTCCTCCAACGCCGTGGCCACACGACGCAAGGTGTAGTGATCATACGATTCGCCATGGAGGGTCAGGGCCATGATGGGAACGTCATCGATGGTGTGGGGCTTGATCAGCGGCATCGACACTCCGTGGGGAATCCGGTCAAAATTGGTCTGCAGTTTCTGATTCAGCTTGATGAGGCTGTCCTCGAGATCGGAACCCACCTCAAAGCGTACGATCACCATGGAGGCTCCGGTCATTGACGTCGAATAGACGTATTCCACGCCCGGCACTTCCCACAACAGCTTCTCCATCGGAGCCGTGACCCGCCGCTCCACCTCCTTGGCGGATGCACCCGGCATGCGCACCATCACATCCACCATCGGTACCTTGATCTGCGGCTCCTCCTCACGCGGCAGCATCATCACGGAGAAAAGCCCCATGAGGATCGATGCGATGATCACAATCGGCGTCAATCGCGAATCGATAAACATCGAAGCCAGTCGTCCCGCGAATCCGTATTTCCGGGCATCATTACCCTGTGTGTTTTCCTGACTCATATCCGGTGTCTCCCAGTTTTGAGGTTGTGGCGTTTATTGTCCGGCAACCACCGGCTGACCATCGCGAAGGGTGGGTTCGGGATTGAGTACCATGGTCTCTCCTCCACCCAGTCCCGACAGAACTTCAACACGATCACCGATAACCGACCCGGTCTTGACGATGCGCATACGCAGCTTACCGTTTTCCACCAGAAATACGCGTTCGATCTGCCCCCAACGGCTCACAGCACTCCGGGGAGCCCACACCGCCTCAACGGGATCGTTGAGAACCAACACGCGGGCAAACTGCCCGGAGCGCAAAGTCGGCTCCTGGCGGATCGCGATCTTTACGGGAAAGGTGCGGGACTGGGGATCAGCGGCAGGGGCGATCTCCTCGATCTCACCCTTCATGCTCAATCCGGCCGATGGGATCTCCACCTCCATCTGTACGCCCACATCCAGACGGGAACCCAAGGCCTCCGGAACATCTGCCTCTATACGGAGGCTGTCCAGGTTGTCGATATCCACCAAGGGACGGCCCGGAGTCGCCAGATCACCCTCGTTCATCCACTTGCGCGTGATCACGCCATCAAACGGAGCCCGGATTTCGGTATAGGATAACATGGTCTCCGCTTCTTCAGCGGCAGCCTTTGCCATCCGGAGCTGATCGCTCAAATCGTTGACGAGCTCCTGCGTACTGGCACCGGACTTCAATAGCCCCTCCTCACGCTGAAGATCGCGGCGGGCCTTGTCGTAGCCTGCCTGCGCCTGCTGAAGCTTGGAAGCAATTTCCATTGCCGATACCTTTGCCAGGAGATCACCCTTGGCCACTGACTGCCCGAGAATCACGGGCATTTCAACGATCTCGCCGGTTACCTTCGGAGCGAGGGAGGCACGCTCCCTTGCGCGCAGCGTTCCCGTTACAGGTGTGTTGCGGGAGAGCATTCCGGTCTCAACCACCGTCGTTTCCACTTGAACGGAAGGGAGGGAGACAGCATGGGAGGGGTGCGAATCCCCCCCGCAGCCGCTGAGGATAATCGACAGCGCGGTCAATGAAGTGGAAGTGAAGATAAGGGTCTTTTTCATAAATCGGTCAGTTGACAGGGTTGTTTTGGAAAACGGGAACAAATCGGGTTCGGATTACGGTGTTGTGAACCTCAACGCGAGGTTCCAAGCGCTCTTTTCAGGTCGGCCCATGCTATCTGCATCTGGGTGATCGCCAGCGCCCGGCGCATTCTGGCTTCGGTCAGCCGGTTTTCCACATCAATCAGCTCGGAAGACAGGATCACCCCAGTCTCAAAACGTTGACGGCTAAGATTGGCACTTTCCTCGGCCTGCTCGACGATTTTATCGGTAACCACCAGGGTCTCTCTTGCATTGCGCCATGCAATCCGGGCGGATCGGACCTCGAGTCCAATCCCCAACTCCGCTTTGCGCAGGCGCTCTCTGGCAGCGCGCACATGAGCTTCCGCTTCCTTGACACGGCTCCGGGTAACGCCCGCATCGTAGATCGGAAGATTCAATACCACTCCAGCCATCCAACTGTCACCTCCGGCATCCATCTCAAAACCCTGGTCGTACTGCAGACTCGCAAATGCATCGACAGTCGGGAGATGCCCTCCCTTTACCCGGTTGAGGTTGTGCTCGGCGGCGGCCAGCGCCGACTTGGCCGCGAGAATCTCCGGCCGTTCCCCCGAAGCAGGTTCGGCATCGGGCAGGATAGCGGGATCCGGCAACTGTTCGGGCCACTGGCACTGCTCAACACCCGGGGCACCCAAAAGGTTGAAGAGCGCCTCACAAGCCAACTGCACCTGCGAATCCGCCTGCAGCTTATTCTCCATCGCACGGGCCAACTGCACCTCCAGATTCAACACTTCGGTCTTGAGGAACTTCCCCGCGTCGTATTGCAACTCAGCCACCCGCAGGTTCCCCTCCATCGCCGCCACTGCCGAAGCCTGGCTCGCAGCCATCTCACGGGCCTGCATGATTTGATGCCATGCCCGCTCCACCGCAAACGCAATCTGGCGACGAACCGCCTCCGCCTGGTATCCGGTGGCGTCGCGCACCTCCTTGGAAGCCTCCACGCCTGCCTTGGATTGCCCTCCATTGTAAAGACGGTAACGGACCGAGCCCGTTACATTGAGGTTATCCACCTCTCCCGGACTATTGAAATCGATCTCCGGATGAAAAGCGCTCTGGTTCAGGATGGCTCCGAATGCCTGCATCGGCATATTCGTCCGGGTATAGGAGGACTGGACCCCAATTTGGGGACGGAACGCCGCCTTAGACTGCTCCAGCAATGCTTCCGATACCGCCACTTGCTCAGCAGCAATCCGGACATCCGGGTTGTTGGCCAGAGCCATCTCGATGGCCTGTGGCAAATCGACAGGCACTGCCGCCGATGCGGGCACAGAGATGGCAAATATCGAGAAGGTCGTGATCAATCGCTTCATGGCAGGACAAGTGAGGTGGGATTTACAATTCCCGGACAATAGGAGGGATGAAAACTGGAATTTAAGATGAAGATGCTCCGCGGTCAAACGTACATCCACCCTTCATCCCCATCTTGCGCATCACGATCGATGGCAGACAGAAACCGGTGAAAGCCGATTGGATCATGTTGACGCCGGCAAAGGCCGTGAGCCAGAGCCAATTTTGACTCACATAGTGAGCCAGCAAAAGGCTGATGAGGATCACAGAACCGGCGAAGAGCATAATGGCGCGTTCAATATTCATAGGATTGGATTTTGACATGAAAGAAAAGTTGTATAAGTCTATTTCTAACTTTATTGAATTAGCATGTTCTAATTTATTGAGAGAAAGCATCGCCATGTCAAGCCACGTATTTCAAAATTCTTCATCCGGAACCGATCCGGACCGTAAAGGCATCTCGCGCGCTGCCCAGACCCTGAGCGCCCTGAGCAACCCGCAGCGCCTCCAAATCCTATGTCATTTGGTAAACGACAAGGAACTGTCGGTCACTGAACTGCTCCAACGCTTACCGCTGAGCCAGTCGGCGCTCTCGCAGCATCTGGCCCGATTGCGCCTGGTAGGGCTTGTGGAGACCCGCAAAGACAAACAGACCGTTTACTACAGCATCGCGCAGGACGATGTCCAACGCATCATCGCCCTGCTCCACGATCTATACTGCGGCACCTGAGCCTCAACCTTCGGCTTCCGTTGAGGCCTTTGCCAAGGATTTCGCCCGGTCCCGCATCCAATCCAGCATCAGGCCCTTGATGTAGGGGTGCTCCTCATAGCTGGCAAGCATTCTGGCCCGCATGTTACTGTCGGGAGTATAGTCTCTCAGCTTCTCCTCTCCTTCATCGACTACCGCTCCGGCTTCGTCCACAATCCGATAGGAGAAGTGAATCCGCGCCGGATGGATCTGCTTAATCACCCGGATCCTATCCATATCCGGCACCGGATAAACCATTCCGGCAAGGTCCACCTCCGTAATGCGAAGCTCCACCGACACTCCCTCAGGGAAAACCCGGTCTGCCTCCCTCACCAGATATTTCTCGAGGCTCGTGAGGACCCGATCCCTACCAAAGCCGCTGTTGTAAGCATCCTGGGACGCATCCCGGAATTTCTCAGGCTCGACCCATTCGACCGTCAGGCTACCAGCATTCGCGATACCGCATGCCACCATCGCAGCCATCCAAATTGTGATCTTGTTCATCGTTTGCCTCCTGTTTTCTCAACTATACTGTTTGCAGATGAATACGCCAGCCAACGATGCAAAGATTCAGA
>JAFGAQ010000040.1 GCA_016933595.1 Opitutales bacterium
AATCGTCTGCTGGATCATGGCATCGTCATCCATCACCAAAATGGATCCGTATCCACGCACTGGGGCCGCCTCCCTTGGAGCTGCATGGGGATCCACGGACTCACCTGCGGGCAAGTATACAGAAAAACGGGAACCACGGCCCTCCTCGGAGTCGACCTCGATCACCCCTCCATGGTTTTTCACAATGTAGTAGCATGACGCGAGACCGATACCGTTTCCGTCCTTCTTGGTTGTGAAATTCGGTTTGAAGATATGATCCATGTGCTCCTTGCGGATCCCACAGCCTTCGTCCCGGATGCTTACCCGCACGTACAACCCCGGATCCAGACGATGACCCGAAGACTCACCAATGTCCACATTGCACATACTGACGTCGATCGCTCCGCCTTTCTCCATGGCCTGGCGGGCATTGATCAGCAGGTTATTGAACACCTGCGTCATCCTCGCCTCATCCGCATCCACGATCCTCAGAGCCGGATCCACCTCCCACCTTACATGGCACGGACTTCCGCCCACCATGAGATCCACACACTCCCGCACCAATCGTGAAACGCAAACCGGGGATTTCTCCCATTCACTTCCGCGTGCATGTGCCAGCAACTGCAAGGTGAGTTGGTTGGCGTGCCGGGTCACCCGCTCTGCCGCTTCGATGAATGGATACGCCTTGTCCTTCGGATCGGACCAGTCTTTGGCCAATGCGAGGTTTCCCAGAATACCGGCCAGAATGTTTTTGAAATCATGGATGACTTCTACGGTAATCAGGCGACCCGCATCATCATCTCCCTCGCTTCCAACGCATTGAAAAGGCTCTGTTTTATCGGGGGACGACATGAATCCAATACGATGATGAAAAACAAACGATTAGAGGAATCCGGCAAACAGTGCAATCCTAAGCTTCACCCCGTCCTCCGAATAATCGGAGGGGGCCATCCAGAATGGCCCGCTTTGAGCCAGTCCAAACCCGCACCATGAACTCCATAGCCGACAAGCCCATTTCAGATGAACTTGATACGTTTAGCCGCAAACATGACCATTCGCAACAGGAGCACCCCGTGCTTCCAGCGCTCGATGTTGGTATCCCCGTAGGTCCGCTCGCCATAGCGCACGGGCATATCCACGATCCGCAGGCTCTGCTTGGCCGCTCCAAACAACAAGTCAAAATCACCAAACGGATCGAAATCCCCGAAATAGGAACGGTTCGCTGCGATGCGGTCGTAGTTCTTTTTGGTCATCACCTTTGTGCCGCAAAGCGTATCCTTGACTGGCTGGCTGAGCATCCAGGAAAACGCCAAACTAAAGAACTTGTTACCAATCAGGTTGAAAAAGCGCATCGCCTGTTTCTCCATCGGATACACCAGACGGACGCCGTTGATGAACTCACCGCGACCTTCGACAATCGCCTCATAAAAACGGGGAAGATCCTCAGGAGATACCGTCATGTCGGCATCCAGAATCATCAAAATATCCCCGGTTGCTGCAGCAAAACCGGTTCTAACCGCATCACCCTTTCCTTTTCCCGGCTGGCGCATGAGCTTAACATTGCGCCCGGGATGCTCCGGAATGGCCCTTTCGATCGCCCCATAGGTATCGTCCTTGGATCCGCCTTCCACGAAGATGATTTCCGTTCCACCTCCCATTTCAGGAATCCTGCGGAAGAGGTCCGGGATGTTGCCCTCCTCGTTCCTGGCCGCCACCACCACCGTAACCTTCGGCATCGAATCACCCACCCGCGGAGCAGGCGGCAAGCGCCGCGCGACAATCATATTCGTTAAGTCAAACAGACGAAAGCCGGGCATCTTTGCAAGGAAGCGGTTGGCCAATGCCGAAAGCAAGGGAACCTCAAAAGGGAACAATACTTCGGAGGACTTTTTCACCACCTCGTAGCCCTCCAAATTCAACAAATTCTGAATATCCTCACGGGTAAACCAGCTTTGCTGTAGCGTTGGGGTGATCCAGCCCCAGCGGGCGGCACGTGAAATGGCGGGCTGCCAAAGCCGACTGTAGTTATTGATCACAATACGGGTGTGGTCTCCGATGCAGTGCTTGAGGTTGCGAAGCAGCTGCTGCACATCCCACAAATCATTCAGGATATCGCTCAATACCACCGCGTCAAACACCCCATCCAGACGGAAATCATGCGCATCCGCGCACACAAATTTGAGGTGGGAATACCGTTTTTGAGCCTGCCGGATCATTTCCGGAGAGAAATCAACCCCCACCCCATCCGATGGCTTGAGCGCATCCAACAGATCGCCCTGTCCACAACCGATTTCCAATACCCGCAACCCTTCCGGAATCACCATCCGATACATATCGGCCAAACGCTTGTGGTAACCGTGGCCCATTTCACGGCGCGGTCCTTTGGCAACGCGATCCCAATGGGCAATACGTTCCTCGCGGAACGCGATTTTTTTCTCTTCGTTAGATGGCATGTCCGAGAGATTGCAAACGGATTCCAATAAGCGCAACCCGATTTTTAACCGGCTTTCACCTTGACTCGTCCTGTTAACCGCATCCCCTATGCTTCTGAATCCACCCGTCATGTCCACCCACCCGTCGCCATCCGCCAATCAACCCTACACCCTCAACACGGAAGATTGGGGACGCACCCGCTATGCCGAGGCATTCGAACGGCAGCTTGAACGGGTCTCGATGCGGGTGGATCGAACCATCGGCGATACCCTGATCTTCACGGAGCACGAGCCGGTATTCACCATCGGACGCCACAAAAACGCGGAACAGCACCTCAAGTGGACCCGCGAGTTGCTTGCGCACAATGGTGTAGAAGTGGAACTGACCAACCGGGGAGGCGACATCACTTACCACGGGCCCGGCCAATTAGTGGGTTATCCGGTCATCGACCTCAACGCGACAAAAGACCTTCACCGCTATCTGCGCGATGTAGAAGAAGGCGTGATCCGCGCCCTCCGTCCCTTCGGAATACTGGCCGAACGACGCCCGGGGCTCACCGGAATATGGATCGGCAAACGCAAAATTGCCGCCATCGGTATTGCGGTGAAACAATGGATCACCTACCACGGCTTCGCCCTCAACGTTGACCCCGACCTCGCTCACTTCGGCGGAATTGTGCCATGCGGCATCACCGATGGTACCGTCACCTCCATGAGGGAAGAACTTGGGAAAGCTCCTCTTATGGATGAGGTCAAGTACACTTTGGCGGTTGAATTCCAGCGGATTTTCGCTATGTATGGCGTCCATGTTGACCAACAAACCGAGTTGGCTGAGAGCCAAGTTGCCCACCGGGGCAATCTATAAGGAAACCCGCTCCACAGTGGAGCATAATCACCTGCACACGGTATGCCAGAGTGCCCATTGCCCGAATCTGGGCGAATGCTGGTCACGGGGAACCGCCACCGTGATGATTCTGGGCAACATCTGCACACGCTCCTGCACCTTCTGCGCGATCCAGACCGGCCGGCCAACCGAGCTTGACCTCGGAGAACCCGCCCGGGTAGCTCAAGCCGTCAGAAAAATGCACTTGCGCCATTGCGTGATCACATCCGTCGCCCGCGACGACCTCAAGGACGGTGGAGCCGGAGTCTGGGCCGCCACAATACGGGCGGTGCGAAACCTGAATCCGGGAACCGCGATCGAGGTGCTCGTCCCGGACTTTCTCGGCAAAATGGAGCTCGTGGATGTGGTGCTTGACGCAAAACCCGATATTTTCAATCACAACCTCGAAACCGTCAAACGCCTCCAGCGCCCCATCCGCAAGACCGCCCGCTACGACCGATCACTGAGCGTACTCAACCACGCGGCATCCGCTG
>JAFGAQ010000308.1 GCA_016933595.1 Opitutales bacterium
TAAAACGTGGATGATCGATTCCATTTCATGCGGTTCTTAGTCGGCATCCGGGATGGGCTTTTCTCCGGGTTTGACGCCAGATAGACACCCGAAGGCAGGTGACTTTACAGTAAAGACCCGCTTCCAAGCGTCTTGGACGTCCGGCAAATCCGGAGCTTGAGATTCTTTCTAACGTTTGAATCATTTTGAGATTGGCATCACCAAACAATTCCCTAATCTATGCTTCTGAAAATTTGCCTCAAACGTTTGACTGAGGTGATTTTTCAAATTATAGAAATGTTGACCCAACGGAATTGCGAATCTCTACCCCCGCTCATTTTTTCCGGAATCGTTTCGGAAGGCTTTTGTGGTGGTCGTGTTCGCAGTTGTAACCCATCACTACGAAACTCAGAAACCTTATGAAATCGACTCATAAGTCTCTACAGAGGTTATCGCTTGCGATCCTCTGCGGTGCCGCTCTGCCACTCGCTGCGCAGACTGGACCCGCCCCATCGGAAGAATCGTCGCTTGACGAGGATGTCTATATTTTGTCCCCGTTCGAAGTCCGTTCGGATGAAAGCATTGGATATCTCGCCACGCAAACCTTGGCTGGAACCCGTATCCGTACCGACCTCAAAGACGTCGGTTCCGCGATTTCGGTTATCACCACGGAAATGCTGACAGACATTGGTGCAACGGACAACAGCACCTTGCTGCAGTTCACCGCCAACGCCGAAGTGGCCGGGACCCGGGGCACCTATGGTGGCTTGGGCAATGGAACAATCTTGGACGAAACCGAGAGCTTGCGTGCTCCCGCAGGGGCCAATCGTGTGCGTGGTCTCGCCAAAGCCGATAATACCCGCGACTTCTACATCTCGGATATTCCATGGGACAGTTACATCACGGACCGCGTGGACATTCAGCGTGGACCGAACTCTTTGCTGTTCGGGTTGGGAAGCCCGGCCGGTATCGTGAATGCTGCATTGGATTCCGCCCAGTTCTATGACACGGGTGAAATGCAGGTTCGCGTGGGCTCCTACGGTAGCGTCCGCGGTAGCATCGATATCAACCGCCAGATCATCAAAGATGTGTTGGCGATTCGTGTCGAAGGTCTGTCGGATCGTGAGAAATTCCAGCAGGATCCGGCATTCGAAGACGATGACCGCGCCTATGTGGCCGTGCGTTTCGAGCCCAAATGGTTGGATCCGCAGAAGTTCCGCACGACCCTTCGTGCAAACTACGAACACGGGACCATCAACGCCAATCGTCCTCGCATTGTCCCGCCAAATGACGCGATCTCTCCTTGGTTTGCGCCAGCCGCGAACAATCGCAACTTCACGACTGAGACAGGGATGGGTAAGACTCCTGTCACCAACCCATACGACGCCCGTAAGGAGCTGGTCGCAACCTACCCGACCGCAGATCAGTCTCCATACTATCGCTCATGGGGGATGAACTACAATGGTTCGAGCAACATGAATTGGCAGCCCTATCTGGGAACGATTGTCAATCAACAGCAACCAATCTACTTCATGGATGGAGGCTCTGGAGAGATCCTCGGTGCCACTTCCGGGTACATTAATGTGGGTGCGCGTATGCCGAATAACAGTATTCGCGGACCTTCCGAAGGGCTCTTTGGAAAGGCTTACTCGGAACAGTTCTTCCGTATCCGCGAATACAATGACTATGCAACTGATGCAAAGCTGCCGCTGGCCGGTTCGGGTCAATACCGCAGAAAGACGCTCCAGGACGACAGCGTGTTCGACTTCTACAATCAGTTGTTGGACGGGCCGAACAAGAGCGAATGGGAAGATTGGGATGCCTACAATATCACCCTCACCCAGACGGGTTGGGGCGATCGCGTGGGTGTCGAGTTGGCCTATGACAAACAGGAATACAAACGGGGTGGTTTCGGCTTCCTCGATTGGTCGCCGACGATCACCATGGACATCATGAAGAATGGGCAGGACTACTACACTCAAGGCGGTAACCTTGATGGGGTGACTTCCCAGGCCAATGTGAATTATGGACGCCCATACGTTCTGTCGGATGCAGGTGGACGCGGAAGCAGTTACACCAGTGACCGCGAATACTATCGGGCATCGCTTTATGGTGAGTTCCGTCCAGGCGATGTGACCGAAAATAAGTGGGTGTTGAAATTGCTGGGCCGTCAGCGCTTGAATGGTGCGTTCAACAAAGAAAAATACTTCTTTGAAAACCGCGGATGGAGAGGCGTTGCAAACGATCAGGCATGGGGTGGATATTGGAACGATAACGATGGAAGCCGCCAGGACTACAAAGATCGCGCTCCGGTTGGTGTCATCTACCTCGGACCTTCGGTTGCCAATATGAGTTCGGCTTCCGGTGCCAACATCCCCAACATCAAGGATTCGCTTGCGTTCCAGGACTATTCGGTTCGCGTGTTTGATTCCACATGGACCCGTTACGATGTGAATCCGGGTGCGGCATGGACGGTTCCAAGTAATCTGCAGCGCATCTACTATCCTGACAAAGACGGCTTTGCACCGGATTGGGGCGATAAAGGACCTGCAGGTTACACGGGAACCGAAAAGAGTGACCTTTACTTCACTCAGGCGTCCAATCCTGCCAACTACAAGGGATGGGGGAGCTATCCGCTCAACCTGATCGAGAATGACAAGTATGGAAAGAACGAAAACCTTCTCGAGAGTGCATCGATGACCCAACGTGAAACCACGTCGGAAGTCGTCACGTGGCAGGGATACTTCCTGAACGATGCCATCGTCGCGACAGCGGGTTGGCGTAAGGATGAAGTCAAGACCAAGGATGCGAGGGCCTTGCCTGTTCCGGGCAACCGGAGCATGCTGGGCATGAATACCTACCTGCTACCAGATGAATATCCGGAAAGCCAGACTTTCGAGGATGAGTCGACCAGCTTCGGTGCGGTGGTTCATATCAATCAGCTCTTGGGTGAAAGAGATCCGCTGCCGTTCAACGTCAGTGTTTCCTACAATGAGTCCAGTAACTTCTCGGTTGTTCCCGTGCGTCGTAACCTCTACGGTGCTGCTATCGGCAACCCGAGCGGGGAAACTCAGGATATCGGCATCACGCTGTCCACCAAGGACAACAAGTATTCATTGCGGCTTATCCAATTCGAGACCAAGATCATGGACGCAACATCGACTCTCGCTAATGCGAATGCACTCGGTGGTGTTATCTCGAACGGTCTGAATTGGCGCAATGTGTTCCTGTATGACCTCGCAGCCTATGACTACGGGGGCCGTGAAGCGCCGAGTTACCGTAACACATGGACCAATGCCTACCCGGTTGATGGCTATGACGACATGAGCGCCGCCGAGCAGGAAGCTGCTGACGCTGCGGCTCAGGTCGTGGAAGATGCTGCTATCCGCGGATGGAACGAAATCCAGGCATACCTGACGGATAAGAACTTCTTCCAGGCATGGGGCTTTAACCCTGTCCCGACTCAATACCTGACGGATCGTTCGACTTATCAGGCGACCCTGTCGGACGCTGCGGGTGGACTCCCATTGCCGGCAGCTCAGTACATTCCGCCATTGGATAACGTCTATGCTTATGGCGCGAATGCTCCTCAGGGCTTCACGGTGACTTCCGATACCATCTCCGAAGGTTATGAATTCGAGTTCACGGCTAACCCGATCCCTGGCTTGCGCTTGATGATCAATGGTTCAAAGACTGAGGCTACCCAGAACAACGTGGGTGGTCAGGAACTGGAAGACTTCATCAATTACCTTGATTCGGTGTTGTCCGATGGGGCTGGGAATCCGACTCCTGCAGGGATGATTCCGCGTTGGGGCGGAGCAAGCAACGCGATCTATGTCAGCGTGTATGCCCCTTGGCGTGCAAACTACGTTCAGATGAAGCTGAACGAAGGCGCGTCCTCGCCGGAAGTCCGCAAATGGAGATGGAACGTGATTGCGAACTACACCATTCAGGAAGGTCGCTTCAAGGACCTCGGATTTGGTGCCGGTTACCGTTGGCAGGATAA
>JAFGAQ010000309.1 GCA_016933595.1 Opitutales bacterium
GAGGAAGCCCACGCGATACATCCATTTGTGTATGGACAGTTCATTGAGCATTTGGGGCGGTGCATTTATGGCGGCCTATGGGCCGAGATGATCGAAGACCGCAAATTCTACTTCCCGATAACCCCGGAATACGCTCCGTTCAAGGATCTGGAGGATACCCGTTTTCCGGTCGTTGGAGCCTCTCCGTGGGAAATCATCGGGGGGACAGAAGGGGTGGAAATGACGAAAGAACGGCCTTTTGTCGGGGAGCAGACTCCTCTGATCCGAAAAGGATCGGGTGTCCGGCAGGGACATCTGGAGTTCCGCTCGGGCTTACCATACACTGGATATCTCTGGATTGAAAGTGTGGAGGAGGCTGAAGTCGAAGTGACATTGGTTTGGGGCGACAGTCCGTCTGCAAGGCACAGCGTGTATTTTCAGCCCCCTGTGGGAGAATTCACCCGTTACCCGTTCCAGTTCAGTCCGTCGGGGCATAGCGGAAGCTTGGAAATCCGGGTTTTGGCGGGAGCCGCGCGTGTCGGGACGGTGTCCTTGATGCCATCTGATAACGTGAATGGACTGCGACGCGACACCCTCGCTTTGCTAAAGGAACTCAAAGGAACCGTTTATCGTTGGCCGGGCGGTAACTTTGTCAGTGGATACGACTGGAGGGATGGGATTGGAGATCGCGACAGGCGGCCGCCCCGCAAGAACCCTGCATGGACCGGGGTTGAGCACAACGACTTTGGCACCGATGAGTTCATTGCGTTTTGCAGAGAAGTGAATGCAGTTCCGATGATTGCCGCAAATACCGGATTCGGCGATGCCTATTCGGCTGCGCAGTGGGTGGAGTATTGCAATGGATCGGCGGATACACTCGCTGGGTCTTGGCGTGCCGGTAATGGGCATACCGATCCCTATGGTGTTCGTCATTGGTGTGTTGGCAATGAGATGTTCGGCAACTGGCAGTTGGGTTTCATGCAACTCGGCCAGTATGTGATCAAGCATAACATGGTCGCTGATGCGATGCGAAAAGTGGACCGGGATCTTGTCCTTGTTGGAGTTGGGGATATTGAGACGATCAACAAGGATTATGATCCGAATCAGGCCAAGAGGGGGATCACATGGACGCATGGGATGCTGGAATCCTGCGCCGATCACATGGATATGATTTCCGAGCATTTCTACCGGGGGCGGGTTCCATGGGAGGAACCGACGGACCGGATCGATACGGTTAGTCATGTGGCCTTGTTGCGGGATGCGATCAGGGCCAGAGCGGAAGGCCATCGGAAGCTGCAGGCCTCGCTTCCCAACCTGAAGGGCAGGATTGTTCCGATCGCCATGGATGAGTGGAATTACTGGCATCGCGAATACGAATATGGCGAGCTGGGGTGTTCCTACGATTGGGCGGATGGAATGGGTGTTGCCGCGGGTTTGCATGAGTTCTTCAGGCAATCGGACATCATTCACATGGCGCACTACGCACAGACGGTTAACGTGATTGGAGCGATCAAGACCACACGGACCGCGGCGGAATTTGAAACTACGGGGCTTGTGCTCAAGCTATACCGCGAGCATTTCGGGACTCGTCCGGTCGCCCTTCATGGAGAATGGGGTGATCTCGACATGTTGGCCGCCTTGACCGAAGACGGATCGAC
>JAFGAQ010000310.1 GCA_016933595.1 Opitutales bacterium
ACCCCGCTTTTCCGGCAATTGCAGCAGGTAATAAAAGGAAAGGATGAGACTTTGAAGGAAGCGATCATGTGTTTATTGGCCGGCGGGCATCTGCTGATCGAAGACATTCCGGGAGTTGGAAAGACCACTCTTGCGTATGCGTTGGCCAAAAGCATCGGAGGAAAATTCTCGAGGATTCAGTTCACGAGCGATTTGTTGCCTTCTGACATCCTTGGGGTTTCCATATTCAAGATGGAGAGTCAGGCGTTCGAGTTCATGCCGGGGCCATTGTTTGCCAATGTCGTGCTTGCGGACGAAATCAACCGGACTACTCCCAAGACACAGTCGAGTTTGCTCGAGTGCATGGAGCGTTCCCATGTTTCAATTGACGGTGTGTCGATGGATTTACCGCAACCATTCATGGTGGTGGCGACTCAAAACCCCTTGGATTTTGAGGGAACGTATCCGCTTCCTGAGAATCAGTTGGACCGGTTTTTGATGCGAATCACGATGGGTTACCCGGATGCGGATACGGAGAAGGAAATCATTCGGACTCCAAACTACCATTACGACGACTTGAACCTTGAACCGGTGATCTCGCCGGATTCGATCCGAGGCATACAGGGCGAGGTGAGCAAGGTGTTTATCGAGGAATCGGTGTTGGACTATATCTTGCGGTGGGTTCTTGCGACGCGGCATCATTCCCATTTTCAGATTGGAATCAGCCCGCGCGGCGCAATCGCCCTAAGACGGGTGGCCCAGGCGCGTGCGTTGGTTGAGGGCCGGAATTATGTGATCCCGGATGACGTTGACCGCAGTATTGGCCCGGTTTTCGCGCATCGGATAGTGTCGAACCGCTCGCACCGGGGAGACCGGATGTCGGGTGGTGACTTTGTCGGCGCTGAGCTTGCGGCGATTGGGCAGGGTATTAAACGGCCGTGACCCGCATGAGTTTGAGCTCGAGCATATCGAAGCGACCGGTTCGTTTCTCAAAGGCTGGGTGGTGGTTTTTGTTGGCAACAGTGTTGACCGGAATTGCGGCCTACCATTCCGCCAACAACGTATTGTTTCTCGGGCTTTCGTTTTTGTTGAGCGGCTTGTTGCTCAATGGCCTAATATCCTGGTGGAATTTCAGTCGGCTTAGATTCATAAATCTGAGGGCCAGTCAGTCGAGGGTGGGGGAGGCGTCAGAGATTGTTGTGGATATGTTGGACTCCAAAACGATCCTGCCATCCTATGGATTGATAGCCGTTGTCGAGGTGATCCCGCCTTCAGGGAGGATTCGTTGGATGCGTCGCTTTGTGCGGCGAAGGGGGGGCGAACAGCATGTCCGTATCGCTTTCAATTGGTCACCGGTAAATCGAGGGATGCATCAGATCCGTCTGGTGAGGGTTGAGTCGACGTTTCCCTTCGGGTTTATTCTCAAGACCTATCCCTTGAAACTTGAGATGAGAGCGTTGGTTTGGCCCATGAAAGTGGAGGCATTGGGCGAAGAGGGGTATGCATCCGCCTATCCAAAGGGTGCAGCTGTTTCGAAACGATCGGTTGGTGCAACGATGGATGAGATCGAGGGATTGCGCGACTATAGGAGAGGGGATCCATTGCGGCAAATTCATTGGCGCAAGACCGCGCGGAGTCGGGTACCGATCGTCAAGATCGGACGTTCTGAACAAGGACGATCGCAGTACTGTCTGGCGTTTGATTTCGAAAAAGCGCATTTTCTGCTTGGGTCGGAACTGGATCTTTTTTGCGGATATGTCGGGAGCTTGGCTGAGCAATATTTGGAGGCAGGAAAGGATCTTGAAGTTGTTTTGCACAATGGCGATCCCGTAATGGTCGCCGGGGATGCGGGATGGATTCGATTGATGGATGAGCTTGCGGTCATAGAACCGTTCAATCGGTCTATTGAGTCTGATCGGCTGCGGAGCATGGGATTTCGCATTGTATCGCCCTCAGAGGTGATGGCAAAATTGCGGATGATTCATGCAGAAGAACCGGATGCCGGGCTTGTGCAGGCGGAAATTCCCAAAGCAAAAGGCCACAGGTTATGAAACCGGTGCATTTGAGTGATCTCGATTTGTTGAGGATGCGGTTTTGGCTCAGCCAATTGATCCTATTGCTTGCCTTGGGCGGTCTGATTCTCGAAGGAGTGAGCCGTTCTCCGTTTCTTGTGCTTTTGATGGTTTTTGTTGCATGCACAGTGGTCTATCCTCCCTTGTCCGGAATGGTCCCGCGGCAGCATGCTGGGAGATTGTCCCTGGTAATTCTTGCGATTGTCATTGGTGATTTCGCTCTTTTTTGGCGGTATTCAGTGGATCCGATTGTCAGGATGGGACTCTTGATTATTGCGATGAGGACCATTTTTTACCGTACCGGAAGAGAAACCTCCCAGGTATTGGTGATGGCCTTGGGTATGATCATACTCACTGGGGTAACCAGTGTATCGGTGAGCTATGCGGTGCAATTGATAATGTTTATTCCCCTCGCGATGATGGTCCTGATCCTGTTGACGGTTTGGGATCCGGATTCGACCGATGTCATGACTCACGCCGATTGGAAAGGGTTCTCTCTTCCCTTGTTCATGGGGCGACTTGCGCGTGCCATGAATTGGCGTTTTCCGCTGATGATTGCAACGGGAAGTCTTGTGTTGCTGTTGATGTCGGCCGCTATGTTTTTTGTGTTTCCTCGCTTCAATTTCGGATGGGGGCTGACGATGCAGCGTACTACGAAAGAAGGAACTGCAATCGCGGGGTTCAGTGAAGACTTTGCTCTGGGTGGAATAATAGAAATACTTGAAGACGATAGCGTCGCGTTCAAAGTGCACCCGGATTCACACGCTCATATGCCGGATGTTCCCTATTGGAGAATGATGGTTCTCGACTATTACGAAAGAGGAGCTTTTGCCCGCTCTGATCTTAGCGAACTTGCATTGCATCCGCTGCGGCAAACCGATTCGAGATACTACCTCGTTGATCGGAGTTTTCCCAGAGAGTATCCGAAAAATCGTGGTTATGACTGGACGATATACATGGAGGGCTCGGTCAGTCGATTTCTTCCCTATCCGGGATCTTTTCGGGGTATTCAATTTCAGGCAATTGAGGATTTTGAGTATGATTCGGTTTTGCGGACATTCAGTCTGCAACGGGTTCCGTCGAAAATGACGGTATACCGTTTGGTGGGATTGCATCCAGACACTGATTTTGCGCCTTCGGTGTTGGACCGTTCATTGGAGAAAGAAAGCCCTCGTTTATTTGTTCCACGTGTGGATCCTGAGAAGATCGGATTGCGATACCCTGAGACGACTCAGACGTTGATTTTGAACGCTTCAGACAGCGGGTATTTGAGGTCTGAGGTTCAAGCAATTTATCAAGAAATGACAGGACAGCGATCACCGGACTTTTTTGAGGCCGCGATTGCTCATCTCCAGCAGAATCACAGTTATAGTCTCACTCCTCCCATGCATCGGTCACTGCGGGCAGATGATGATCCAGTGGTTGATTGGATGAGGAATGGGAGTTCCGGACACTGTGAGTATTTTGCGGCTGCCTTCACTTTGCTGACGAGAGCGGCAGGCTATCCCTCTCGCATTGTCAAGGGTTTCGCAGGCGGAGAATGGAGCGAATACCGGGAGTATTTTGTGGTACGGAATCGCAATGCCCATGCCTGGTGTGAGGTCTTTGACCTGGACGTCGGATGGGTTCGCTATGATCCAACGCCTCCTTCAACGTCGCGGGATTATCAATTGTTGTCTGCTCGGGATCGTCTCTTTTTTGGGGGCCGTTGGCTTGGGTGGTGGGATACGGTCAAAATGCGTTACTACCGCTACGTTATTGATTTCGATGAGCAGGATCAGCTGGATGCAGCCATGGTCATGCAAAACAGACTGGCATCCTGGAGCACC
>JAFGAQ010000311.1 GCA_016933595.1 Opitutales bacterium
AATCCCTCAGCGTCCGAAGCACTCTACACGCTCCCCTTGCCACAACATGCCAGCCTTTCTGAGATGGAAATCCTGCTGGGCGAAAAGCTCATCCGGGGTGAGGTTGTCGAGAAGAAGCAGGCACAGGACATCTATCAAAAAGAAGCCGCTGCTGGAAACGATGTTGGATTGGCCGAGAAAAGCGGATTCCAGCGCTTCGAATTCTGGATATCAGCGGTTCCGGCCATGGGAAACGCAACCGTCAGAACGGTCTACTATCAGCCGATCGAGATCGACTCGGAAATGGGCAAATACACCTACCCGCTCGAAGAGGGGGGAACCGATGACGCCGCCGATGCATTCTGGCTGCAGAACGACACCGTCAACGGTCAATTCTCGATCGATGTTACTGTGAAATCCTCAATTCCGGTGAGCTCGACGCGTTCCCCTCTTTATGCCGGGGTCAACGGATTCGATCAACACGGAAACCCCACCTTCCGCTATGAAGCCCAAGGAGGATCCCTCAACAAGGATTTCGTGTTCTACTACCTGCTCCAGGATAACCAACCGGGCAGGGTCGAGGTTATCCCCTACCGTGCCGATCCATCCAAACCCGGCACCTTCATGATGGTCATCACCCCCGGAGTCGACCTTCAACCACTCGATCAGGGAGCCGACTACGTGTTTGTATTGGATACATCCGGCAGCATGACCGGCAAGCTCGGAACCCTTGTTTCGGGAGTCAAACAGACCATCCAGTCGTTCCGACCGGTTGATCGCTTCAGAATCGTGCTTTTCAACAATAATGCCCGTGAACTGACCCGCAGTTGGGTACCCGCGACTCCGGACAACGTGAGCCATGCGCTGGAACAATTGGATGCCATGCGCGAATCGGGCGGCACCAACCTCTACGACGGCATCATGCAGGCGCTCAAAAACGTGGATGCCGATCGGATTACCAGCATGATCCTTGTGACCGATGGGGTCACCAACACCGGCAACATCAACCCGGCCAGCTTCGTTAAGCTGATCACGAGCAAAGATATCCGCACCTTCGGTTTTCTCATGGGAAACAGCTCGAACTGGGAGCTCATGGAACAGATCTGTGCGGCATCCGGCGGATCCTACAAGGCAGTGTCGAACAGCGACGACATCATCGGCCAAATCCTCCTCGCCAAAAACAAGGTGCTCCACGCATGCATGCACGACGTCACGATCCAAATCAAAGGAGCGCAGACCTACGATGTGTCCCGCAGCCAATACGCCAAGGTATTCCGTGGCCAACAGCTGGTTCTTCTCGGACGATACGCAGCACCTTCCGAAGCTGACCTGGAAATTTGCTGCAAGATATCCGGGCAGCCACAGGTCTACCGCACCCGCTTCAGTTTCCCGGAAACCGACACCACGCATCCCGAACTCGAACGTATCTGGGCGCTGAAACAGATCGAGGACCTCCAATCCGCAGAGAAACTGGGGCTCGTGGATTCCAAGGAGAGTGCCAGTGCGATCCTCGACATCGCGCTGCATTCCCAGATCGTAACCGATCAGACATCCATGATCCTGCTCGATGACGAGGCGTTCAACCGCCATGGCATCGAGCGCAAAAACGCAACCCGCACGGCAACGGAACGACAGGCCCAAAGCATCCGCAACACGGCGGCTCCACAGAGCCATGTGGTCGACTCAAATCAACCGGCATTCCCTCACTCAGCCCCCCGGCTGCCTTCCGGCGGCGGCGGTGCAATCGATCCACTCTCACTCCTGGCGCTCCTCGGACTTCCCTTGATCAAGCGCTTCAGAAAGAACAAATGACACCCCTTAACCCCACCACCTTTCGCACCATGCAAACACGATCCATTTTTCTCGCATCCACACTATCCATCCTCGCTTCCTGCCTCGCCCATGCTTCGCAGGATAACGGCACCCTGCTCCAGACCCGGATGTGGACCGACCGGAACCTCACCAATCCCGCTCTATCCGTGCCCGAGTCCACGATTAACCAATCCATCGAACGCTTTTGGAATCTACCAGAGAGGCCCCTGCCCGAGACACCGGCAACGCAGGTATCCCAACCGGCAGGATCGCCCTATAGGCCAAACCGAGGCCGCCGTTACGCGTGCAGCGAGCCGATCACCGCACCCGCAGTGCCCCCGCACCGGGACCACCTCGCCCAACAGCAGAGCAACAACCAACGCCGAGGGTTTCTCGGCATCAACCTCTTCAACCTGATCCCCATCGTGGACATCGTCTACGGAAAGGCCGAAACCACATCATCGGATCATGTCAACTCCTACAAATAAGGCCCCCGGATCCATGCCCTGGTTGACCATCACAACCGGGGCGTTGGCCCTCCTCCTCCATCTGATGCCTGAGGCGACTGCGGAGTCCCTTCAGTATTCCCGTAGCGAGCTCGCGAATGGAGCCTTGTGGCAGCTGATTACCGGGCACCTGACCCATTGGAACCTCAACCACCTCATCGCGGATCTTGCCGTTTTCGGACTCCTTGGAACCATGGTCGAATTCAGATCCCGCAAAAGCCTTGCAGTGATCCTAATTGGCTCCGCACTGCTGATCGGTATCTCCGTCTATATCCTGATTCCCCGCATCGACCATTACCGGGGGCTTTCGGGCATCGACATGGCCCTTGCAGGATTTGTCATACTCGACAACCTCCTCCAATCCCGCAGAAAACCGTGTCGCCCCGAATCCATGCTCTGGACCATCGCGCTCGTCGGGCTATTTGCAAAACCGGCTATTGAAATAGCCCTCGGGCACCCGATCTTCGTTCAGGATCTGGGAGCAAATGTGGTGGGACTCCCCGCACCCCACTTCGTCGGCGCCATTATCGGCATCTCAGTTCTTCTGATCAATCCGGCATGCATCCCACCCAACACCCAAAGGGACGAGAATGCCTGATCCAACTCAATCCTCTGGTCATCCGGCATTCGGCCTCTCACAATCCGGCTGAAACCTGCGTCCCCATCGGAAAATGCAAACCCGAACCGACCATCGCATTTCGGGTTCAGGGCCGAAGGTATCCCTTCTCGAGCGACTCCTCAATCAATGCGTGGGCATACTCCCAAAGGGCGCCGGATGCGTCGCCGATCGCACGATTGATGCGGATCACATCGGCGCTTTGCACGCCATTCTCCTCCCAGCTATGCCCTTTTGCCCAGTAGTTATGGAGGAGCGGAATCAAACGGTCACAGGCATTCGCGAAACGCGACTCCGGAGTGGCCTTGGATTCGAACTCATCCCAGAGTGCCCTGAACTCCACACGCTGCTGATCCGGCAGCATTCCAAACAAGCGATCCGCTGCCGCCAGCTCCCTCGCCTGCTTCCCCTCGTTCCCCGCCATGTCGTAAATGTAGGTATCGCCGGCATCAATTTCCACAATGTCATGAACCAGCAGCATCCGGATCACCCGGTTGAGATCGACCGGTTCGTCCGAATGCTCCACCAAAGTCATCGCCACCATTGTCACATGCCAGCTATGTTCCGCCGAGTTCTCCCTTCTTGACTCATGGGAAAGGATCGAGCGCCTCACAACCGACTTCAGCCGATCCAATTCCCGCAAAAAGCCGATTTGCTTCTCAAGGGTATCTTTCATGCCCGACAGCATCACCCCTCAA
>JAFGAQ010000312.1 GCA_016933595.1 Opitutales bacterium
CATCGCGTTGACCGCCTATGCGATGGTAGGAGACCGCGCCCGATGCCTTGATTGCGGCATGAATGAATATGTTTCCAAGCCCATCCGGATAAACGAACTCAAAAAGGCACTAAAACAATGTGGCCTCGAACCCGATATGGGAGCCTTCCCCACCTGATGCCGCGAATGATTTGTGTGAGGCTCTGGTTTTTTTTGTCTCGATTCCGCTTCATCTAACCCATTGACAGGGGCAATTCGCGGGACCATGATCGAGACCCGTGTATATGAATCCTGCATTCCTCTGTATTGCGGTCGTATGCGGCATTGGGCTGAGTTTTATCAGCGCCCGCAGTTCCCCGAAGGGATGGATTATCGGCACTTTTCTGAGTGCAAGCGCTGGCATCTGGCTCGCCGGAATCGCCTTTCTGGGCAAGCATGCACTGGAATGGAAAAGCGCATTCACGGTTGGAGGACAAACCCTTCATTGCGTGCTCGATCCGCTGGCCGCATGGTTTCTCGTATTGCTTTGCACAGTCGGTAGCGCAGGCGCGCTCTACTCTCTTTCCTACTGGAGCGAAAACAAGCATCCGCGTTCCGCCATATCCGCCCGGCGTTGGTGGACATTACTCACAGCAAGCATGGGCTTATTGTTGATCAGCGCAAACGGGCTCCAGTTCCTGTTCGCATGGGAGGTTTTCGCATTGGCAGCGTATTTCCTGGTCACCACCGATCGCCAAAAGCGCGATGTCCGCCAAGCCGGCTACCTCTACCTGGGGGCATCCCATGCCGCGACCCTGATCCTGTTTGCTTTCTTCGCCGGCATCGCAGTTCACACAGGAACGTGGGACCTGAATCACCTCGCTGGTCACGCCGAACTGGCCCCCTTGTTCTGGATGGCGCTGGTGGGCTTTGGGATCAAGGCGGGGATCTTCCCATTGCATGTCTGGTTGCCATCGGCGCACGCGAATGCACCGAGCCATGTTTCGGCAATCATGTCCGGAGTCTGCATCAAGATGGGAATCTTCGGATTGCTTCGCTTCAGCCAATGGATGCCGGTCCCTCCCCAAGCGGGCTGGGTTATCCTGACGCTCGGAGTGGTGAGCTCCATTGCCGGAGTTGCCTTTGCGCTGGGACAGCATGACCTGAAACGCCTCCTTGCCTATCACAGTGTCGAAAACATTGGAATCATCCTTCTGGGGATCGGGTTCGCGTTTATTTCGAAAGCGAATGGCCATGCAGCATGGGGGCAGATCGCGATGGCAGGAGCGCTGCTCCATGTATGGAACCACGGGCTTTTCAAATCCCTTCTCTTCCTCGGGGCAGGATCTGTGATCCAAGCCTGCAAAACCCGGATAATGAGCCGGATGGGCGGGTTATGGAAGAAAATGCCACTCACCACCGTTTTTTTCGCTATCGGAGCTGCCGCTATTTCCGGACTCCCCCCCCTGAACGGATTTGTCAGCGAATGGTTGGTTTATCTCGGCATGTTGGACGCCCTCACGGGGCATGGAATCGTGGCCGGAACCGCCGTGATCCCCATCGTCGCACTGGCCATCACGGGAGCATTGGCCCTCGCCTGTTTCGCGAAGGTCTGCGGGATCGTTTTTCTGGGAGCCGCACGATCTGAAGCTGCATCAAACGCTGGCGAATCTCCCCGCTCGATGCTCACGGCCATGGCAATACCAGCCATGCTCTGCGCTATCATTGGCGCATGTCCCACCGTTTTCTGGCCGCTGGTGGCACCGACCCTATCGGCATTTAATCCGGCATGGGAAACACCCATCCAACCCGAATCCCTCAGCACACTCGGGTCCATACACCTCGGATTATGGGCGGCGGCAGCATGCCTCGGTTTTGTCATGCTGTTCAGCCTAATCCGATCCAAACGTATCCGGCGATCCATCACCTGGGATTGCGGATACGCCCAGCCCTCGGTCCGCATGCAGTATACCGCCGCGTCGTTCGCTTCCATCCTTACCTCATGGTTCTTCTGGCTCCTCCACACCGTCCGGCACGAGATTCCACCGCACGGTCCATTTCCGGCACAAGCCACAGTGGAGGAACATACCCCCGAAACCGTTTTGGAGCACATGGTTCAACCTGTAGCCAATGGAATTCTCCGGCTATCGAGCGCAACCCGTAGACTGCAACATGGCAGGGTGCAAAGTTACATTCTGTATCTGATCATCGGGATCATCGGGATTGCCCTTGTGGTTGGGTGGGCCAACCCCAACCGGGAACAACCGCAAAACCATTCATCCTCCCCATATCAGACCGTTTCCCCGCAGAAAACCGATTCCTCAATTTCCTCCCAACCGTGTATCTGAACATCATACAAATCGCAGAGTCCTTCGGCGTATCCGAAAAGGTCATCATGGACTGGATACGCAAGGATGGGCTGCCTTGCATTCACGACCGCAACCGCCTCTTGTTCGACCGTGCCCGTGTCGCAGAATGGGCGGCCGAACATGGACTTGGAAAACAGGCCGGCTTTCTTTCTCCCCAAACCTCACTTCCTGCCGGAAGTCTGAATCTTCAGGATCTGTTGCGGAGTGGTGGAATCTGGCGAAACCTCGCTGCCTCCGATGTCATGCCGACATTTGAACGTGCCCTCGCCTCCATGCACGGAGTGAATCCCACGATTCTCTCCTACATGAGACATCGGATACAGGCCCCCGGAGGCATCACCTATGCGCCCGTCGGGGATGGAATCGCGCTTCCACATCCCAGCGCCAGAACCGCCCTCGGGAAAGACAGTGGCGTTATCGCCCTGCTGCTGCTTCGGGAGCCATTTCCCTACGCCGACCCGACTCCGGATGATCAGCCCATCCGCCGCATGCTTTTTTTCATCGCCCCTTCCCCTAGAGCCCATCTGGACATGCTCGCCGGGTTGAGCCGCAGATTGGCTTCGGGACTCCTCAAGAAACAGATCGTAAATGAGGCTCCCGATGAAGATATCCTCGACTGCTTAAAAGACCCCAACCAAAGCTGAACCCGTTCTTTGTTCGAATCAAAGGTGATCATGCAAACGATCGTTCACTCCATCCTACACATAGGATTCTGGCTACTCGTGCCACCCTTACTTCCGGGTGTCATCAACAAGGTAAAAGCCTGGGTGGCCGGCCGCCGCGGACCTCCCTTGTTTTTGCTGTATTACGATCTGGCCCGCCTGCTGCGAAAACACGTGGTAATGAGCGAAACCGCATCCCCCGGGTTTATTTTGGCTCCGGTCATCGGATGGACTGCGCTGGGACTCGCCACCGCATTCATCCCTTTTGGATCGGCAGGTGCACTGATCTGTTTCAAAGGAGACTTCATCCTCTTCATCTATCTGCTCGCACTTTCCCGTTTTTGCACCGTGTGGGCTGCGATGGAAACAGGTTCGGCTTTTGAGGGCATGGGATCCGCCCGGGAAGTGGGTTTTGCGGTTCTGGCGGAGGCAGCTCTGATCACAGCCCTCCTCTCGCTTTGTGTTCAATCCGGAAGCCTTTCCATGGAAGCGATTTTGAGCCCATCCGCCGGAACAGGCACCCTTCTGCTCGCCGCCGGACTGTTCACCATCCTGCTGTCTGAAAACTGCCGGGTTCCGTTCGACGATCCCAACACTCACCTCGAATTGACCATGATTCACGAAGTGATGGTGCTGGACCACAGCGGACCTCCACTCGCGATCATCCTGCATGGGGCATCGGTCAAGCTCATGCTTTTCTCTGTCCTGCTGGTGCAGGCGGTGCTGCCGGTCGGAACCCAAAGCCCAGCGGTATCGATGGCACTGCTCCTTGGGGGAACTGCAGTGGTGACGTTAGCGATCGGAGCCACCGAGTCCCTGATGGCCCGATTCGCATTCAACCGGGTCCCACTTCTGCTCACCACTGCATTTCTATTGTGTCTCTTCGCGTTACTCGCCGCCTGGAGAGGAGGTGTCGCATGAACTCGATGCTGAACAACTTGATCGCTTTGGCCATTGGACTGAACCTCATCGCCCTTGGAACCAGCCGGATTCCATCGCTGATCCGGGCGATGTCTGTTCAGGGCGTGATTCTGGGTATCATGCCGGTGCTCATGGACCACCACCTCGACTGGAGGGTGATCGCCATTGCTGTCGCCACAGTGGGAGTCAAGGGGGTGGCCATTCCGCATATGCTCAACCGCGCCATGCGTTCGGCGAATATCGACCGGGACATGGAACCCCTCATCGGCTACGTGCCTTCCCTCCTGCTGGGCGCTGCGGGCACCATCGCTGTCATGGTTCTCTCGCGATACCTTCCATTGCTTCCACACCACTCCGGATCTCTGCTTGTTCCGGGAGCTCTCGCCTCAGTATTGACGGGATTCATTTTGCTGATTGGGAGAACCAAAGCAATTTCCCAGGTCTGTGGATACCTGATTCTGGAAAACGGAATCTACCTTTTCGGACTACTCTTGCTCGAATCCACCCCCCTGATGGTCGAAGCGGGGATCCTGCTCGACCTGACTGTAGCCGTTTTTGTCATCGGGATAATCGTCGATCGCATCCAGCGCGAATTTGATTCATTGGACACCCGCAAACTCACCGCTCTCCGGGAATGAAACACATCAGCCTCATCCTGTTGCCCCTCGCCGGGGCCCTTATTTCCGTGCTGTGGCCGGGGAACCGGAGCCGTCCGTGGATCATGGTGGCAACCAGTGCAGTCCACACGATCCTGTGTTTGTGGATGCTGATCGATCCGCCGGTGGTGCAGGGTCAGCAGTATCTTGGATTCGATCCGGTCGCCAGAGCCATCCTGCCCTGCGTATCCCTTCTTTTTCTTTTGGTGTCCTTCTACGGGGTATCTTACCTGAACCTCCATGCGGACCGCCCGAACCGCGTATTTGTGGGCCCAATGCTCTGCATTCTCGGCCTCCTGAGCGCGGGCCATCAAGCACGGCATCTCGGAGTGCTCTGGATCGCCACCGAAGGAGTGACCCTCGCGGCCATCCCGCTGCTGCATTTTGCAAAGACGGCCCGGGCTTATGAGGCAACATGGAAATACCTGCTCGTGGGAGGTTCCGGAATTGCCCTTTCCCTATTAGGTTCCTTCTGCATGGGATATGCATCACTGCACAGTGGTGGGCATGGGGATTTGTTCTTCGCATCGCTGATTCAGGACGGACCCACACTGACCCGCCCGTGGTTGCTCACCTCATGGGTCTTGCTACTGGCGGGATATGGCACAAAAATGGGCCTCGCCCCCATGCACACATGGAAGCCCGACACCTACGGCGAAGCACCTGGAATCGTCGGTGCAGTGCTTGCGGGAGGCGTGACTACTGTCGCCTTCACCGCGCTGCTGCGGGTTCGTGCGGTGGTCGTCGCCTCCGGAGCTGGCAGCGCAGCCGATCTCTCACTCATGGCAATCGGACTCTTCTCAATGCTGGTGGCCGCGCTTTTTCTCCTGGGCACACGCGATTACAAGCGCATGCTCGCGTATTCCAGTGTCGAACACATGGGCATTCTCAGTTTTGCAGTGTCGCTCGGACCAATCGGAATGTGGGCATCCCTCTTTCACGTATGGAGCAATGCCCTGACCAAAGGAACCCTTTTTCTGAGTGCCAGCACGATCCGGAGAAACGCCGGTACCCGCACCGTTGACGACACCGCCGGAATGGCGCTCATGGCCCCGCGTTCATGCATGCTTTTCGTAACAGGTCTCTTCGCGATCACGGCATGTCCTCCGTTTGCCCCGTTTTTCAGCGAGATCACGATCCTTCGAAGTGCACTCGGATACGGGCATCCATTGGCTGCCGCCGGTTTTCTGGGGTGCTTGTTTCTTGCTTTCCTTGGAATGAGCCGGGTTGTCTTCGCGATCATCGACGCGCGCCCGAAACGATCCGCACGAAATGCGGTGCGCCGGAAACCCGAAGGAATTGGAGTGCTGCTGCCGCCGCTCATACTGATCCTGATGTCGCTCTGGCTCGGACTTTTCACACCTGAGATCCTCCAAGCGGCATGGACGGATGCCGTCTCACATCTCAACCCCGCCCTGAGCAAACCATGACTCCGTTCGCCACCCTCTCCAATGCATCCAGCGTTTCATGGGACTCCATCCCACAGGAAACACCGGAGAACATGTGTTCTTCGATCGCGGAAGCGCTGGCCAACGGCGCCCGGATATGTTCGTTTTTCGGACTCCCTTCTGACAACTCCATTCCCGGAGGTTCCGGGTCGAAACCAGTAGAGCTTGTGGCCGTGCTCGCGCAAGACGCCGAAGACGCGCTCTCGGTGATCCGGAGCAGGCCGTTATCGGGATCCTTCCCATCGCTCACACCGGATCACCCGCAAGCCCATCTCTTCGAACG
>JAFGAQ010000313.1 GCA_016933595.1 Opitutales bacterium
AAACCGGGAGAGGGTTCCTCCACAACCAAGGGAGGATCGAACGCAAGCGCATGCCATGGATCCGGGCTTGCACCGGCTCCGCCACCGACGATTGTCGCATCTTCAACACGTGAATCCGATCCATGGGAAAACCAATCGCTAAGGGCAAGGGAACGCTCAGTCTCGCCTGAGATGCGGGTGATCTCAATCACCGACAGTTCATACCTGGACGCATTGTCCACGGGATCGATCCTGAAGCCCTTGTAGGTCCCCCTACCGAGCGGAATCACGATATTCTGGCGCTCTTTGGCGGGAATGCGCCGCCGCACCGAATCCTCCTCCCGAAAACCGGCGCCGCGGTCAAAGAAAACCTGAACCGTCCCACCCTGCTCTGCCGTAACAAAAAAGCGGAGGAAACGCATCCCCTCCTTTTCCATCACACCGGATTCGAACCAGAGCATGGCAGCGAACACCAGCATCCACACAGCACCGAGAATGATCCAACGTTTTCCCTTCATCACCCAAAGGAATGAAGCGCATCCGGAAAACCACAATTCGAAAGTCACACCACGGCAAAAAAAAACCGTCCTCAGACATTCTTGACGGATAATCCGGCGGTCGACCCGCCAATCCCATAGCAATGCGACGGAGCCGATGGGACGCGATGCCATCGGTTGACGCACGGAGCTACACACCAAAGCCTCCCTTTTTGCATCGAGCAGGTGGTTCATTGAAGAACAACGTTGCCAAATCGGTGAGGATTCCCCAACACTGAGAGCATGAATTTCTGTATCCTTCCCGCAGGCGCATGGGGCACTGCCATGGCGATCCACCTCAATCGGCTCGGACACACGGTAACCCTGCTTCCCCGCACACAAGAGGAAGCTTTTGAAATGACGACCCATCGGGAAAACAAACAGTTTTTCCCCGGACACCATCTGGATGACTCGATTCAGATCGGGATGGAGTATAAACCCGCGCTCATGGAGGCCGAAGTGGTCATTCTGGCGTGTCCTTCCAAGTTTTTGCGGTCGGTCTGCGGCGAAATCCGGCCTTTTGTCACAAAGGACAATGCGCGGGCGCTCAAGCTCATCATCGTTCTCTGCAAAGGGCTGGAGCCCAAAACCAATGAGTTGCCGCTAACGGCACTCCGGCAAGAGCTGCCCGAGATCCCGGGGGGGCTCCTCTCCGGCCCCAGTTTTGCATCGCAGGTGGCACTTGGCCAGCCCACCGCAATGGTTTTCGGGAGTAACCTTGACGCGGATACCTCTGCTCAGATTCAGGAAGCGATCAGCGGAAACCGGATCCGGATTTACACCACCGACGATGTCGATGGCGTAGGACTCGGGGGTTGCCTCAAGAATGTGTATGCCATTGCCGCAGGCATCTGCGACGGACTCGGATTCAGGGACAACGCGAAGGCCGCCCTGCTCACCCGTTCGCTGGCTGAAATGGTCCGGATCGGGCGCGCCTTGGGCGGGAGAATGGAAACGTTCTACGGATTGAGCGGCTTCGGCGATCTGGTGCTGACCTGCAACGGGCAGGAAAGCCGGAACCGTACCTTCGGCGAGTGTTTCGCCAAAGGTGAAAGCATCCGCAGCCTCATCGAAGAAAAAGGGATGACCGTCGAAGGATACTGGACCTGCCGGAGTTTTCACGAGCTGTGCAATGCCAAGGGCATCGACGCTCCGATTCTCAACCAGCTCTACGGCATCCTCTATGAGGGACAAAGCGCCGAGAATGCACTGGGCGCCCTGATGAGCCGTGACCTCAAGCACGAGCGTTTCTAGATTGGAACAGGACGGATACACACACGATACTTTCAAAAACGATACGGTCCAACCGGGT
>JAFGAQ010000314.1 GCA_016933595.1 Opitutales bacterium
ATGCGCAAATGCACCTGCGCCTTTTTTCTCTGCTCCGGAGATAGCTTGGCCCAGGGATCGTCACATTCCTCCCGATCTGATGGTTTGTCGCGGTTCATATTCGATTCCTGACACCTTCCAACTAGAACGCTCACACCGGCGTTGGCAACACCATATCCCTGCATTTGAATGTTTTACATATGCACCATCATGCATGGAAGCCGCCGTTCCCATTAACAAAAACCTGCAGGTCCCTTGGCTCAATTCAATCCCACCCAACCGTCAAACCACCCCTCAAGGTGAACCACGTGAAGCAACAGGCAGGTCACTAGCGCGGAAGCGACATCGTCGGCCACGATTCCAATTCCGCCTTCAATGCGATCCAAACGCCCGATAAACAGCGGCTTTGAGATGTCGAACACACGAAAAAGCACAAAACCGAGTAAAACGTAGGGCCAAGCCGGCATTTCGCCGAAAAATCCATCAAAACCGATAAAGCAAAAGGGCATCGCAATACATTCATCGAGAATAACCGACGATGGATCCTTCTCCCCCAAAAGCCGCGCGGACGCATCGCACACACCGATCGCAAGCCATGCGCTGAGCAACATGATGAACCCGCCCATTAGCGGTCCCATCGAACCAAACAACAAGGCATACCAAAGAATGCCGATCAACGAACCGATCGTTCCCGGGCCATACTTCCAACGCCCGGCTCCAAACAGCAGACCCAACCCGAGAACCACTCCCGGCGGCAGCATCCGAACCCATCCCAATCCAAACCGGTTCATACCATCCTCCCCATCCTCGAAAAATATCGCCACCCCGAAAGCACCGTCAAAAACGCCGCAATCACAAACGCCCCGACTCCCGTCAATCTGAAGCCCTCCACAACCCGTTCTCCAACCACGCCGGACCAGCCTTCACGGATCACCGCAACAGCAATCAGGAAACCCACCTGCGATACGAAAAAAGCGGTTGTTTTCCATTTCCCCATTTTGTCGGCCCCAAACCCGCCTTTGTTTGGAAACAAGGAGCCACCCCGAAGCCCTGTCACAGCGAGCTCCCGAAGCAACACGGCCAAATACAACCACAGACACCATCCCGGCAACCATCCCTCCATCAACAACCAGGTGCTCAGTCCCAACACAAAAAACTTATCAATCAATGGATCCATAACCGCTCCCCACCGGGAGGTCAGCCCCATCTTTCGCGCCAGATATCCGTCCAGGAAGTCACTGATCATCCCAACAAACAGCAGTGCGGCTCCGATAACCGCGCCACCCGCAATTCCCCATTCAATGAGAACAATGCCCAAAACAAGCAGCGGGATGCGCGCCAAGGTTAATCCATTCGGCAGATTCCAAAAACCCGCATCTTTTGCATCATCCGACATGGTGCGCCCCCCCTGTCCGATCCCCGAAAAGAGCAGTTCCAATCCTCAGGCAAGTGCTGCCTTCTTCAATTGCGGTTTCCATATCCGATGTCATACCCATCGAAAGCTCAGGTAAGGCAATCCCAAAAGTGCGCATCAACCGCTCCCTCAATAAGCGCAAACCCGCAAATGCCCGCCGTGCCGCATCCGGATCCTCGACCAGAGGGGCTATCGTCATCAATCCTTCCAGTTTTAAGGCATCATATCGCAGGCAGGCTTCCACAGCCATATCCGCATCCTCCGGCTCAAACCCGCTCTTGGCGGGATCATGCCCGGTGTTAAATTGCAGCAATACCGGCAACACCATTCCACGGTCGCCCGCCAAACGGTCCAGCTTCTGAATCAACGCAAGCGAATCCACCGACTGGATCCGGTCAAAGCATTCCACCGCATGCTTCGCTTTATTCGACTGAAGGTGCCCAATCAGGTCCCAATGCAGCTTTTTACGCCACTCCACGCCTTGCTTTTCCATCGTTTCCTGAACCCGGTTCTCGCCAACCCGATCCATCCCGATACGTTTCACATACTCCAATACCTCCGGCCCATGCGTCTTCGTTACCGGCAGCAATCTTATCGACTCCGGATTCCGGCCACTAAGCTGAGCAGCCCGAACGATACGCTTGCGCACCGCTTCCAGATTGCATTTAAACTGATCGAAGCTTATCATTTTTTCTTCTGGATTCGATAAAAGTTTTGTTTACTATTCCGGTTTGGGCAATTAGAGAATTTTATCAAAAGCATAATGCACATCGAGAACTTCAAAATATTTGCCGACCTCGTTCAGAGCAAAAGCTTTTCTCAGGCTGCCAAGATCAACGGAATCACCCAATCCGCTGTCAGCCAGCAACTGAGGGCCATGGAGAACCACTTCAAGGTACTCATCGTAGACAGGAGTCAGAAACAATTCAAGCTGACAAACGAGGGAAAAAGGCTTCACGAATCGGCAAAGGAAATCCTCAACCTATACGAACGTCTCGACTGTGAATTGCAGGAGATGAAGAAGGTGATCAGCGGCAACATCCGCGTGGCCACCATCTACAGCGTGGG
>JAFGAQ010000315.1 GCA_016933595.1 Opitutales bacterium
AAAGGGAAGGCAAGAAAACATCAACCACTGATAAAGATGATGAACACTGATATCGAGTGGGTTGGATATTATCCCATCCGTGCCCATTTCTCCGTCGCTCTTCGAGCCATGGAAGGCAGGCTGCGGTGGGAAGAATTGTTTCTTGGAAAGGTCTGAAGGAGAGGATCTCCCGCAGAGCCTACAAGGCACGGAGGGAAAATGAACCACGAAAAGGAAGAGGATTAACACCGCCCTGACGGGCTCACGCCCTTCGACTGCGCCCGAGACAACATACTATGAGTAGAAATCTGTTGTTTTGCGTGAGCAAAACGTATGTGGCCCGCAGGGCTTATAGCGAGGAAAGCGAGCGATGTTGATCATTCACATCAACAACAACGTTCGCCCATTGGTCAGGGTAGGGAGATGTAATGTCCGCCATTCATAAGAATCGAAGAAGGGCGCGAGTAGGGATGCTCCCGCAACTTTTGGTGGATCCGCTGGGTGAATGGCGATGCGTTGTTTACCTCCGTGCACCTTGTGCAGGTTTTTACATAATCCGGTCGGGTGTTGCCGTTTGACAGGTTAGGCGTTGGATCGCACAGTTTTTAGCTCAATACTGCCGGAAGGGGTGAATCATGTTTGTGTTCGCCGCTCCGGAATGCCTTATGAGCGCATACACCCTTGCGAAGTCCGGATGGTTATCATTCTCAATAGCTGCATCACTGGTATTCGGGACGGGAGGTTTAACGTTATTTGGGGCTAACAATGCCCCTCAATTGCAGAACATCGGCAACCGCACGGTGGAGGCGGGCAAAGCATTGTCGTTTCAGGTTTCCGCATCCGATGCGGATGGAAACACTCTGACCTATGGAGTCGGAACGCCTCCTGAAGCAGGGATTCATGTCAGTCCAACCGGTTCTGATACAAACCCGGGGACGAGGGACGAGCCTTTCCGGACACTTGAGCGGGCGAAGGCTGCGGTTAGGCAGCAAAAGGCGAACGGATTGCCTGCCGGAGGGCTCACCGTGTGGATTCACGGGGGGATTCATGAGCGGAGTGCGCGATTGTTGCTTGAAGCGGCGGACTCGGGGCTCTCCGCCGATCAGCCGATCCGATGGAGAGGATTTGGGGGATCAGATGCGAGAGTTTCAGGGGGCAAGGTGATTCCGGCGTCTCAATTCTCCCTGGTAACGAGCGCCTCGCCGTTATGGAACCGCTTGGACGCCTCCGCCAAAGGGCAGGTTCGGCAAATTGACCTCAAGCCGGTCCTCGGAATTACCGCCGAATCGACGCAGGCCCAGAAGGACAAGGCCTATGGAGTGCTTCGGAAGCGCGGGTTCGGACGCTATCAGGAGGAGCACATGCCGGCCATGGAACTGTTTATCAACGGACAGCCCATGCGCCTTGGCCGTTGGCCCGACCACGATGCCCATGTTGCGAGCCCGTCCATTACGGGGAACAGTATCACCATCTACGGGGCAGGAAGTCCGAATGTGGGAGGGAGCTACCTCCGTACCTCTTCCACTGCGGATCAAGTTACCTTCACCCGACAAGGTCTGGTGGACGGCAAGCAGTATTACCTCTGGGGGCACCGTTGGACCAATACCGAAAGCGGGGACACTGGCTGGCACTACTACCTCTCCACGACCGCAGGTTCAGCAGCCAATGGCAATCCGCGCTGGCAGAGTTATGGGGAGGTCGAGCCGCGTTTTTTCTACCCGCATGAAAATGAAGGAGCCTCGGGCTGGTTCTCATCGAGGGATCCCAGCCAACCGCAGCATGGTTTTGTTCATACTTTCGAAGGCACGGGACGGGCACCGTTCAAGTATGCCGGGGATCGTCCCTCGCGCTGGGCATCGGCCCCTGACGCATGGGTTGATGGTTTTTGGAGTTCCGAGTGGGCGGAATCCCATTACCCGATTGTTTCCATCAACACCGCCACGAAGGAGGTCACGCTACCTCAGGAGTGGAATTCCAACCTTGGCCAGAATGTGTTCCCGGAAATCAAATCGCACCATCCTTGGTATGCCTATAACCTCCTTGAAGAGATCACCCAACCGGGCGAATGGTACCTGGATCGGGTGAACGGGATGCTCTATCTGTGGCCACCATCTGGGTTTTCCAGCTCAAGCGAAGTGATCATCTCCATGCTGGAAGGAGCTCTCATCGACATCAGGGGAGCCTCTCACATTGAGGTTTCCGATCTCACCCTAGAAGCCTCGCGCTACCAGCTGATCCGGGCGGAGAACGGTGCCAACCTGAAGTTCCACAAGCTGAACCTGCGCAACTCGGGGGGCAGCTCGGCAGAGATTATCAATTGTCAGCAGACCGTTTTAAGCCGAAGCAAGGCTCTCGATTCGGGTCACAGTGCGATTTGGGTCAGCGGAGGCAACCGGAGTGCTTTGGTCCCTTCAGGTAACGTCATAGAGGACTGCGAGATTGCCCGTTATGGCAGATTTCAGTTCAGCGGAATCCACGCGGTGATGATTGAAGGATGCGGAGTCACGTTCCAGCACAACCACATTCATTCTTCTCCAGACCGCGCAATCGGATATGGAGGGAACGATCACCTCATTGCGTTAAACGACATCCACGATGTGTCGTGCTTGTGTGCGGATGCGGCTGCAATCTACACGGGTGGGTGGGATACCCGTGGCAATGTGATCAAGCACAATTACATCCATCACATCAACTCGCTCCTGCTCGGTCCCCACACCCACGGGGTGTATGTGGATGATGGAGGATTTGCATCCTATTCAGAGGGCAATATTTTCTACAAAATCGGTGGCTATGCATTTCACTTCAGTGGCGGCCGCGAAAACGTGGCGGTGAACAACGTCATCGTAAAATGTGGAATGGCGATCGCGGCCACCACCCGGGCCTACGGTATGCCGGAGGAGGATGGAGGTAGGTATATCCACACCCTGCTGGGCAGGCTCAATGCATTCCCCTATCAAACGGGGATCTGGGCGAGCAAGTACCCCAAGTGTGCGCTGATCCCAAACACCTTTGATGCCATCGTTGCCGGACGGGACACCTGGCTGTTGCCACGGGAGGGAATCTTTGAGCGCAACATCATTTGGCAAAGTGTCCGAGGTTGGAGCTACGGCAAGCAACACATCAAGGCCTATTTCATAAATGGCCAGAATGTTGAGACAACCAACCTTACCAACACGGATCCGCTCTTCGAAAACGAAGCCGCTCTGGATCTTCGGCTGAAGTCATATTCTCCGGCCTTCACCATGCCCGGCTTCAAGCCCATTCCGTTCAGTCAGATCGGAATCCGTCCGGAATGAGTCTCCAGTTTGTCTCCCGGCCCATGAACTATCGCCACGCTCTTCTCTCCCTTATCCTGATGGCTTCCAGCACCCTTGCCTTGCCGGGAGCTGAGTATCAAAGGCCACAGATCAACCCGGTCGGGAACCGCAATGTCGCGCCGGGCACGCCGTTGACGTTTCAGGTGTCGGCGACTCCGGCAAACCATCCGGAGCACCGCTTCACGGCGCTCACGTATTCGGGGCCGCTGGCTTCCCTGGTCCGTGGGCCTGGAACCGATGCTTACCGTTCCAGACCCAATGCCCGGGCATACTATGTGGACAGTGTGAGGGGAAACGATGCCAATGACGGAAGCACTCCGGATACCGCATGGAAGAACCTCAGCCGGGTGCATGCATTGACCTTTCAACCTGGCGACGCGATCCGTCTGGCCCGGGGTTCGCGCTGGGTGCGTCAGAGTTTGCTCTTTGATGACGGCTCGCAAGGTACAGCCAGCGATCCGATCGTTATCGAGGCTTATGGGGCGGGGGAACCTCCGACGATTTCGGATCCGCGCGCGGTTTGGAGTGAGGACCGGATTTGGCCGGGGGTCTGTTTCGCAGGAGGCTCATCGGCTCAAAATTCCGCCGCCTATTTCAACCTGCTCGACATCCGGGTGGAAGATACGGTCGATGCCGGGATTTCTCTCGCCACCGGATCCCACCATATTGTGGTGGCGGGCTGTGAGGTGCGCCGATGCGGCACCGGGATCAGCATCTGTGGATCGAACCAAAGGGTGGTGTCGAACTACCTGCACGATGGGATCATGGCGGTCGATACCGGTACCAATCCGGAGCAGGATATGGGCGCGATGGGCGTGACGGTCTGCGGGCAGGACTTTGAAATCGCCTATAACCTCTTCGATAATCTGATTGCGGAGAGTAAGGCTTTTGGAACGGACGGGGCGGCGATGGAGTTTTTCGGCAACACGGACGGTGTTGGCTGGAACTACGTTTCGAACAATGTGCGGTTTCATCACAACGTGATACGCACTACGGATTGCCTGATCGAGGGAGTTGGTAAGATCACCAATCTGGTGATTGCCCACAATCTGGTGTATAACAACCCGAACCATCTATTCATCTTCCACATGACACCCCATTGGGTGGATGGTGCCTTGGTCTACAACAGTTACGGTGTGGCAATTGAAAACAATACGATACTACATGATGTGTTCGACAGTCCGATGATGTCGCTTTGGGGTGGTGACGGCACTTTCCAAGCCGGGCACCAAATCGTGGTGCGCAACAACATCATCCGGATTAATGGACTGCTGGCCCAAAACACGACCTCGGTCGGCGCTAATCTTGTCCACGATCACAACCTGTTCCATTTTCTGCCGAGGGGAACCTTCGGGAGCGGGGACAATGAATGGGTGAAGCATGAAACCGAGCTCGTGGGCGATCCGCAGCTAGTGAATCCTGCGGGACTCGATTTCCGACCGAGCCCGGAAAGCCCGGCTTCCGGTGCGGGAGTCATGCCCCGGTACTCCCTCGACTTGTTGGGCAACCGCAATCCGGCTGTTGGCCCCTCACTTGGCGCCTATTTGCCTTGATCGAACCCCTCAGCCGAAACCCTGACCGCAGTCCGCGATCCGAAACACCCATGACGCCATTGTTCAGCATAAAAAGAAAAGATTCCTTTTTCGGCCCTCTACAGAACGTGAGCTGGAGTTTTCCGGCTTGTTTGACGATTCGGGCAGGTCTGATAAATTGCTGTAGGCGGATCCTTTACATGTGGATGGCTAAGGTGTTTGTCGTTGGAGCGATCCTGGAAATCGCGGGTCTGGCCGACGCCGCCAATGACGCGCCTAACCTGAATCCGATCGGCAACCGGACCGTTGAAGCCGGATCCCAGTTGAGTTTTCAAATCTCCGCGACCGATGTGAACAACGATCCCTTGTCCTTTGGAACGCAGAGTGCCCCGGGGCACTGGCCCGAGATCCAAGGGGACCCATGGACCACTGCCTTGCGTTCACACCCTTCCGCTCCGGCCTACTACATCGATTCCCGCAACGGAAACGACTCCGCCAATGGCCGTTCTCCTGCAACTGCATGGAAAACACTGGACCGGCTTCAGCAGGTGTTACTCGTGCCAGGCGATGTGGTCCGGTTGGCCCGGGATTCAGTCTGGTCGAAACAGCAGATCTACCTCAAGACCGGATCAAAGGGCAGTGCCGAATTCCCCATCATCATTGAGGCGTATGGAAGGGGAAGCGCTCCGACGATATCCGACCCCTATGCCTTCTGGGATAAGACGCGTAAGCATTCCTGCGTTTATCTGGTGGAGGACCAGTCGTATATCCGCGTCCTTGAGCTCCGCATGACCCTCGCGCAGGGAAGCCCAGCGGTTTTGATGCAGAAGACGACCCACAACATCACCCTGGCGGGCTGTGAGATCCTGCATTGCGGAACCGGGGTCCGCGTCGAGGGTCGTAACCAGCGCGTGCTGTCCTGCTACATACACGATATTGATCAATCCGCCGGCAGCGGGATCGGGATCGTTTTCCTTGGCGAGGACTTCGAGTTCGGATGGAACCGTCTCAGGCGTTGTTATGCCAATCGTCCCAGCGACGGGAAGCTGGACGGAGCTCCCTTTGAATTCTACGGGCGGGTTGTCCTACCTTCGGGAGAAGAAATCTACGACATGTCGCGGGATATCGTGATCCATCACAATCGCGTGGAAGAGAATCTCATTTTCATAGAGACCTACGGGGATGTCACCAATTTCACGATCGCCCACAACCTATACCTGAATAGCGGTCCCAACC
>JAFGAQ010000005.1 GCA_016933595.1 Opitutales bacterium
AAGGTTTGGAGGACCTCGGTTTGTGCGAATCCATTGTTGATCGTCACCTTGACCTGATGGTCGGTGATCTGGAGGTCCTGAAGTGAAGGGTCCCCGATCTGGAGGAGTCCGGCCGCATTCAGGGATACGGCCGACAGTGCTGCGAACAGGGCAATCGCGGATACTGCGGATCGCCTGATAAAACCTGTGGTTATTGGAGTTTTCATATTTGGTTCGGTTGATATTATGGATGCGGTTGATTCGCAGGCTGCGTGCCAATTTGGCTGTGGGTTTGTATGTCATTGCAGTGTAGTTGGATAAGGGTTTTTGTTGTCGGGGTTATTTCGAGTGTATCGGTTTTTTGATCGACAAATTGTGAATGTTTACATGCATATATTGTATGCCTTACCGGTTGTTTTCTGCTGCTGAACTGGAGATCGCTGAGACCCTTGGCGGGCTGATCTACGCCAATCCATTCAAGTCCGAGCGTCTGGAGCTGAACCGGAGCTTTTTTGAGCTCATCCGGGATCAGGGTTTTGGATATGAACCAATGGCCGTGGCTGACGGAAAGCCGCGCAACCTGAACATAGAGTCATATATCGCCGTGTCCCGGCATCTTTTAAAGAAGGCGGTGTCGCGGCACCGGAAGGAGGTTGGCAAACCGGTGGATGCGAGGCATCTCAGGGGGTACGAGAATCTGGTGTATGTTTACTTGTTTCACTGGATTTTGGAGGAGATGGATCAGTATATCCGGAGGTGTTTGGATCATCCTTTGGACAACCGGCGTTGGGAGGCGTATGCTTCTCTGGAGAGGGAATTCAGGGAGTGGTTTGGACCCTTCGAAGGGGTAATGAACCCGGATTACGACGTGGAAGTGTTCGCGGGGTTCTGTTTCCAGATCCGGCGGGCGTACTACCATGCTTTTCACACGCTCAAGGGAAACAGCGCGTGTTTGAACCGAATGCGGGCGCGGGTATGGGACTCGGTTTTCACGCATGACATGCGGCGCTACATCCGCTCGCTTTACAACCGCATGTCCGACATCTATACCTTGATCTGTGGCCCTTCGGGATCCGGTAAGGAAGTGGTGGCGCGTTGCATCGGCTTGTCGCGTTACATTCCATTTGACCGTGAGCAGATGCGTTTTGAACGCAACTTCACCGAGTCCTTCCATGCGATCAACCTCTCGGCGCTTTCCCCGACGCTGATTGAATCGGAGCTGTTCGGCCACAAGAAGGGAGCCTTCACCGGAGCGTTGACGGACAAGGTCGGATACTTCGAATCCAGTGGCACCTACGGAACCGTGTTTCTGGATGAGATCGGAGACACCGACCCGCTGGTGCAGGTGAAGTTGCTGCGTGTGCTCCAGACCCGGCAATTCCAAAGGCTGGGTGATACCCGGACCCTGGGCTTTCAGGGAAAGGTGATGGCTGCCACGAATGTCGATCTGGTTGAGGCCATGGAAAAGGGCACCTTCCGTGAGGACCTGTATTACCGGCTGTGTGCGGATCAGATCCGGACCCCATCCTTGAAGGAAATCCTTCAGGATGAACCGGATGAGATCAACATCCTGCTCAAATACGTGTGCAGAAAGTTCGCGGGAGAGGAAGACGGGGAGTGTTTGGAGTCCGAATGCCGCGAGTGGATACACCGGCACATGCCAGCATCCTATGAATGGCCGGGAAATTTCCGCGAACTCGAACAGTGTGTGCGCAACATCATGATCCATGGGGAATACAATCCCCACCGGAAAGATGAAGGGGCTGCAGATGAATGGGATCGGATCCGTGGAGGAGGACTCGCCTTGGATGAGCTGATCGGCTTCTACGTGCGGCAGGAATACAGTCGCACCCCCAGTCTGGTGGAGGTTGGCTTGAGGTTAAAAGTCGATCCGCGGACCGTGAAAAAATACCTTCGATAGAAAGTGACTTCCGGATCCGGATGTTTTCTCAGGGCATAGATCCGTCGATTGTGTTATTACGGGCGAGCCAGTTGTAGGTGTCGCGGAACGTTGCTTCAGCGCTTCTGAACGTCGCTCCGAGTTCGTTGCAGGCGCGGGTGTTGGAATAGAAC
>JAFGAQ010000041.1 GCA_016933595.1 Opitutales bacterium
GCACCGTAAACAATGCGCTGAGCCACGGACTTCTTACCGCGTTCCATCACCGTGTTGATGAGGGAGGTAACGAGTGTGCTCCCATACCGGGGATCCGGGGTGAGAGGTCTTTTTTCGGCTTGTCTTCTTCTGGACATACTTATCGCAAAGTTGAAATTTACGCTTGGGTTCAGCTCTTCTGCTTCGGACGCTTCACGCCATACTTCGAACGGCTGCGCCTTCTCTTTTCAACGCCCTGACAGTCGAGCGTTCCACGCACGATGTGATAACGGACTCCCGGAAGGTCCTTCACACGACCTCCGCGCACCAACACAATACTGTGCTCCTGCAGCGAATGGCCTTCGTCGGGGATGTAGGCGATCACTTCGATACCCGTGGTCAGTCGCACCTTGGCCACCTTCCGGATCGCCGAATTCGGCTTCTTGGGAGTACGAGTCATAACCTGAACACACACCCCTCTGCGGAACGGGTTCGCCTTCAACGCCGGCGATTTGGACTTCGCTTCGAGAGCGCGCCTTGGCCGATTTACAAGCTGATTGATTGTGGGCATTTGAAAATCCGTTAAGTTTCGAATAAAAAGGGAAGGAAATTAGGTCCACTCCGATCATTTGCAAGCCTTAATTTTCAGAATCGATCGTGGAATCGTTTTTACCATTCGGCTTGACGAACGGCGGTGTTCAATGCGACAAGGGTATGGTAGATTACTGAATACAAATCAAGTTCAGGACGCATATGACACACAAAAAACCGGTCTTCATCGCTACACTCCTTTCAATTATGATGGCCCAGTCGCTTTTCGCGGTTCGCATCTGGCCTGACCGGGATCGCCCCACCATCGAGCTAGAGAAGGCGGTTTCAATAGCCGAAGAACGCTTGGCTACTGTCGAGTCGTCTCCTGTATTTTGCGTCAATGCGACGTTGCTTGCGGATGACAGCGGGAATCCGATGATGGGATTCTGGCGCCTGGGGTACGCCACCGAAAAGGGTCGGGCATTCAATGTCTCCCTCCGCATGGATGGAAAAATCAACATTCAGGAGGTACGCGGATTTGAAGTGAGGGGCACTCATCGCTGGCCAGATGGAGTGGTTCCTCCCGTTTCCCTCAAAGATGCGCTTGCCCGCGCCGCAAGTGATAAATTGCTGAAGGCGAGAGCCGCCACCCACTATTGCATCAACGCAACGCTGGTTTCCGGGTCCCGCAGCGTCATGAAAGAAGGGATGTGGAATCTGGTGTATCAGACCGAGGTCAGCGATCCGGTGCTGGTCAACATCAGGATGAACGGCAAAGACCGCATCAAGGACATTGAGAGAATCCGGCAACTCGAAGAACAGGAAATCGCAGCAACCACTTCGAAGTAACACGTCCCTTTTCAGGTCTATGATTAAGGCGTCTGATTTCTTCACGATCCCGGATTCACTCGCGCCGTTCAGGGCTTGTTTTGACGCCCATGCCGCCCCTTGGGAATGGTTGAATGGCATTCACAACGCTCTTTTGACCGTCTTGTCCAGCGATGGGCTGGAAGGGGCAAGATCCGTATTCCCTCCGCAACTGCATGTGTCGGGGAAGGTATTCATCCATGACTCCGTGGAGCTTCCTCCATATGGCGTAATTGAAGGACCGGCTTATATCGGACCCGACTGCGAGCTAAGGCCCGGAGTCTATATACGGGGCAATGTCATCGTTGGAAGGGACTGCGTCCTGGGAAACTCCTGCGAATACAAAAATTCCATCCTGATGGACTCCGTTGAGACCGCGCACTTTAACTACGTCGGGGACTCCATTCTCGGAACCAAAGCTCATCTAGGGGCAGGTGTGATCCTCGCGAATGTCCGTCTCGATCGGCTCAATGTTAAGGTCAAATCTCCATGGGGCCTTTTTGATACAGGGCGGAGGAAATTCGGATCCGCCATCGGAGACCATGCCGAAATCGGCTGCAACAGCGTCATCCAACCGGGCACCTTGATTGGAAAGCGTGCGTTCGTCTTGTCGGCCCTGTCTGCCGGAGGCTGGATCGAAGGGCGGTCGGTGGTTCGAAGCTCGGTTTCCTGACGAACCGGTGGTTTTCACTTTTCGAGACGAAACGCATTCGGTCTCATCTCTGTTGAGTGATCACCCAGACCGGGTCATCGCGGCACGCCGTTTCTCATCCGGCAGTTTTTCGATCGCGTAACGCAAGGCCGTCCTCGGCATCGTATTCCGGTGCTGCATGACATACCCATACACCCGGTCCGGATCATATTCTGAACTCGCCTTGAGCATCCATCCGTATCCCTTCTGAACCATGGAATCCACATCCATTCGAAGCCGATCAGCTATTGCGAAAATGGTTTCCGAGAAGAGCCCTTTGCGGGCTGGAATGATGAACGATACGGCCGAGGCCCGCCGGACCCAGCGCGAATCCGCGCATGCCCACAGGAACAACTGATCCTGATAAGATGGAAACCGCTCGATGAAGGTTCCAACTGTATGATTGCACAGGGTGTCACAGGCAGCCCAATTGCTCACATATCGCCTGACCCATCGGTCAATGCTCTCAAAATCCGATGCCTCATACTCACCTTTTAGCGAATACGACCATTCACAGGCGATTCCGGTTTCCTCAAGAAAGCCCGACTTCCAAAGCTCTTCACAGAGGGTAAAGATCGCAGCTTTGCCCAGTGATTGAATCTCCTTGAAGTGCTGTTTAGCCAGTCTCCTGACGGCATCGCTTTTCACTCCATACAGCATAACCGGTTCTTTGAAAAACCGAAGGCCACTTGCCTTCACAGCCGGATCGGCCATACGGACAAGTTCCTCGCGAATCTTCAAAACCCGATCACTCATGCTTCGAAAACCCTTCAATCGCCTTCCAACGCCGCCACGCGGACCAGATGAGAACCAAACAAGCGGAAACCGATCCAAAATACAGTAATGCAAACAGTGGATCCTTTATCAACCGCCCGAAAAAATCCGGAAGAATCCGGCCCGATGCCATTCGAAGAAGTTTTCCGTCAAATAAATGGCTTCCAATGTAGGTCGGATGCAGATCCGTCAGTTTCGAAGGCGCCTTTTCCGCTGTTCCGGACAACTGAATACGAAAGCTGCCGACAAATCCCGGCATGATGTCAATGCGAAGCACCTGCAGCTTATCATCCGGAGACTCATAACGTCGGAGAAACCGCCCAAGCTCAAGCTGTTGAAAATGATCTGCCGATGCACCGGCATCAGTTCTGAGAATGGCAAATCCCTTGAACGCTTCCGAAAAGCCATGACTGCCAGTCGCCCAGAACCATTCAGTGTAACTCAGGTCCGACAGCGTATCGCGGCTCTCAAAGCGCACGTTCACCAACGCCATATCGAGAATACTCGGATTTCCAACGTTAAAGACAAGATACGGATCTCCCGCACTCACCCGCATCCATCCATCTGCTCCGGTCTCGATATCGTTCACGGTAACCAGCGGAAAATCACCGACCTGAGCTTCCAATTCAGCCAAAGACGCGAACAGCACCACAATCAACGACGCGAGCTTAAAGAAAGTGTTTATCATGATTGTACTCCCTTCATTCCGGACGAATCCACGGCCTTGTCCGAACGCAACACCTTCCAGAAGCAAATCAAAAGAGCCCCTGCATAAACGCTGCGCATGGCACCGATAACCATATTCCAATCAAAAGCCAGGCTCTTCAGAACATACCGCTCGATCACATAGGGAAGAGTCGGAAGATTGACCACCCAAAGGCTGAAAGGAGCGGCAAGCCACTGCGTAAATACTCCGAGATCTGTCCCGACCAACCAGAATGCGATCCAGGCAAGACAAAACAGCGCCCACGCCTTCGCGACCTCCGGATGCATGGCAGCCAACATGACCAGCACCCCCATGGACCAGGCGACATAGTGAACCGAGTGGATTGTGAACACAAAAAGCAGGCAGAAAAACATACCCAGAGTTTTCAAGAATGCACCCTCAATATCCATACTCCGGACCATCAGCAGATGATACACCAGCATCAGGCAAACACTCACAAATGGGAAATACCATACGATCTGGAATCCGAGGATCTGACGTGCCTGTGAAAACTCGGCCAGACTTCGATCACCTCCTGCCAGAATGCTCTCCATCCCCAACATCCGCGGTAATACATTCGCTGCAAACAGCGCAAATACACCCAGAATCAGGGTGACTCCTGCCTTTTTCATCCATCCCATGAAAGGGCTGCGCCAATA
>JAFGAQ010000316.1 GCA_016933595.1 Opitutales bacterium
ACTCCGATGCCCCAAGGCAATTTATGGATTGCATCCACTGTCCACAAACATGAGCGTTGCAACTCATGTTCCGCAAGAGTCTGCGCCACATCCTCAACCTGAGCCTATCGACCCTGGCATCCCGACTTCTCGGGCTGCTTCGGGACGTGGTGATGATGTCGGCGCTTGGCACCGGAATCTACAGTTCGGCGTTTCTTTTGGCATTTACGGTCCCCAACCTCTTCCGAAGGCTACTCGGCGAAGGGGCACTCTCCTCCGCATTCACCCCGGTGTTCACCGGACTGGTGCAAAACAAGCGCATACACGATGCCTGGCAGACCGCAAACCAGACACTGACCTACCTCGCCATCGTTACCGGAGCGATCATACTCATCGGTGTGCTTTCGATGGAAGGAGCGCTTCGCGCGGGCTGGCTCGGGAGCGACTGGGGAGTAGCGGTGCCGTTTTTCCAGTGGCTGCTGCCCTACACGCTTCTGATCTGCATGGCGGCGATCCTTACAGCCGCCTTGAACAGCCTTGGCAAGTTCCTGATCGCTTCGTTCTCCCCGATCCTGCTCAACATTGCGATGATCGGCGCGATTGTGCTCGGCGGGTTTGTGTGGAAGCAGGAACCCCGCGCACTCGCCTTCACCTTGTGCGGTGGCGTGCTTGCAGGTGGTTGCCTGCAGCTTCTGCTCCCGGCATTGCAGGCTCTGGCAAGCGGATGGAAACCCGCAGCCGACACCAGCCACACCCCTCACCTTCTCGAAGTAAAAACCCTCTTCCTGACCGCCACAGTCGGGGCCGCCGTGATCCAACTCAACACCCTGATCTCGCGTGTCCTCGCCTATAAGGTATCCGAGGACGCGGTCGCCCAACTCTATCTGGCATCCCGCATGACGGAGCTTCCGCTCGGGATGTTTTCGGTCGCCATCTACACGGTGCTTTTTCCCCTGCTTGCCCGCCATTCCGCCGCCAACGACCGTCAGGCGTTTTCGGAAACCTTCGAAAACGGCACCATCCTCACCCTCATCATCACTCTACCCGCGATGTTCGGACTTGCGGTGCTGGCCGAGCCGATCATCTCCCTTCTGTTCGTATGGGGTCGCTTTGAGGCGGACCAGGTCGCCCAAATCGGCCCGCTTCTCGCCATCCACGCCATCGGCATCCCGTTCTATTCGCTGATTGCCCTCACCATCCGCGGATTCCACGCCTCGAAGGACATGAAGAGCCCGGTGCGGATTGCAGTCTACTCGCTCTTCTTCAATACGGTGCTGAGCATCGCCCTGATGGTTCCGTTCGGCGTAATCGGGCTCGCTTCCGCCAACACCATCACCTCGATCCTTCAGACGCTTTTTCTTTTCGGGGTCTTCCGCAGACACCACTTCAATATACCCATCGGATCGATTCTCGCCCAGACCGCTCGCATCCTGGCGATCAGCGCAGTGATGGGAGGGGCCTGCTATATCCTCAGGCTCTGGTGGCTACCCAACCCGGAAAACGCATCCAAAGTCACCCTCGCTGTCGCCACCTCCGGCATCATCCTCAGCGGCATGGCGATCTATGCGGCCCTCGTCTGGGCAAGCGGTCTAAAGACCTCGATCCTACGCTGGTTGAAAAAGTGAGACAGACGAGCCACCACCGACGATCAGTACACACCGGCCACAGGCAGGATGATGGCATCCCGCAACAAACACCGATGGACCCAGGCTGAACCGCCACAAAGCATTGTCCTTCGCCGGTCAGCCTCGCCGACTATCCCCACTACGATTGTGAGACTCCAGGACTCCGCCCTGCTTATTCCCCTCCGGGAATGCTTCGCGTGACCAAGCCCACGTTGTCGTTCTCGTCGTATGCCTGAAACACCAGACTGTTGTCCCGCCCGGGAATCAGGTCAAACACCACCGTGAAAGTCTCACTGGTTTGATCAAACAAGCCGTCATCCGGCAGCGAACGCAAAACCTGCTCTCCGTTCACACTGTAGTAGGCGTTGCTGATAACCCCGAACTGATCGGTAACCACAACCTTCGCAATAGCGATTCCACCTTCGGATGACAAGCTCTCCAACTGAACCTGAGGGGAGGTGAAATCGATCAGGAAAGGATCACTTTCCTTTTCATAGGAAGCCGCACGTTCCGGAAGGTTATCCAAACGGTCATCGGCCCTGATTTTCACCTGATAGTATCCCTCATCCAGACCGCGGATATCCATCGCGAATACCGGCTCGGAAATTTCGGAGACCACCCGGATCCACGAGGGCTCACCGATCTTCCGGATGTCGAGATCGAACAGCAGACGATCGCCATTGGCGTCCGAGGCCATCCAGACCGCCGTAACCGCACCCTCTTCCTTCTCGGGCACCAGTTGGGGAATCCGCTGCGCTCCGGCACTGAGAGCCGCATCCGCTCCGCCCCGGATCACCGAGCTGAGATTGATGTTCTGAGCAGGGCGCGGCTGGGCAAACAAGCGAAAGGCACCGGGCAGAATCCGGATATCCCCCACATCCGGCGCAAGGTTTTGCTCCTGGTAGTAAGCCTGAATCCGCTGGATTCCTGGATGCCCGGCCTCGATCTCGATCTTATACTGCAGAAAACGGGAATTCGGGCTCACGATCCGCCCTTTGTCCAAAGGTAGCCAGTCCGACCACGAACGGTTCGGATCACTCACATTCCCTGAGCGCGTCGACACTTTCAGGTGGTTGTCAAACAAACCCATACCGGAAAGGTGCCGCAAAGATCCCCACGCAACCGTCCGGCCCGCATCCATCACTTCGGAAGTATAAACGCAGCTTTCCGCGACATCACCCGCCATCATGTAAATGCGCCCGGGATTACTCGACACCACGTAGAATCCGGCATCTGGGTTGGTATCTCCAGCATCTCCGGTTGCATTATCTGAAACCCCATCGGAGCCGGCAGCACTTTCAGGCACTGCATCGGCACTGGCACTGACCGCCGGATCGACGCGCGTAATCGGAAGCAACTGCGTGATCTCGCCCCCTGCCGGCACCGCCAACAGGTTACTCCATTCCACACCGCCTTCACTCCGGAACAGCCGCCCATCCGTTCCACTGCCTACAAGCCAGCGATCCCCATCCAACGGAGCTGCGGAAAACACCTTGTTCGGATTCACGACCCACACCGGTTCCACAAACCCGCCAGCCGTCAGGCGGAACAACCCGTTCAGCTCCGCCGGAGCCCCGGCATACACCGTCATTTGAAATGGGTTGATCTCCCCATCTCCTTCGGTTCCGGACGTATTTTGCGCAGTCACTGCGGCATCACCCGAAGGCGTGTTCTTGGTGGAAAACGTTCCAAACACGATGGATCCGTCATCGGTGGGATGCAGCAGCCGGATCTCCTCAGCGCCCGATGAAAACAATGCATAGGACTTTCCGTCAGCATCCACGCGATACAGCGTGCCTCCGGGCCCGGTTCCAATCACCATCTGGCCGTCGCGGTCAAACGCGATCACATTCACATGGGATTCCGAACCCTCGAAAACCGTCTGCGTCTTATCGCCATAGCGGTAGTCGGCCGGCAAACGATAGACCTTGGCCTTGCCACCGGTCGCGATGTAGAGAAATCCATCCGGCCCCTCCCGGATATCCCAGATGTAAAGGTCCTCCGGGTCGAAAAACACTTCCTGGGTCCCATCGGCAAGGATGCGATACACCCGGCCCTTTGGCGAGGTCCCCACGTAGATACGACCTTGGGCATCCACGTGCAAGGCTCGCGAAAGCGGCTCCTCCGGTTGAAAGATCACGGATTCCTTCCCTTCCCCATCCACCCGATACAGGGTGCCATTGTTGC
>JAFGAQ010000042.1 GCA_016933595.1 Opitutales bacterium
AAGGCTTCAACGACACCTTCTTTGGGAAGGTTGTGTTGTCCGGATATTTGAACTCTTGGAATTCGGGTTCTGAACTTCGACTCAGATGAGATTTCAACTGGCTCTTCAGCATAGAGACTCTGTTCTGATCCGTCATCTTTGAGAACCATTTCGGATACGGACAAATCCGTAATGTTATCGACGCGGATGACCTTGAGCTGTGCCTTTTTGTAGTCTCCGGCTCTCACCTCGGCTGTGACCGTGTTTTCACCCCGTTCGAGCGGAATATCGGTGTCGAAGCTGGAACCCAAGATCCAAAGAGGATAGTCTTTTTCATTGATTTGGATGAGAACAAAGTCCGTTCCCTTTTCTTCGAGAAGACCTTTGAGGCGAATGGTATCCTCCCGGGTGATGACGGCGTCCCAAGTGTCGGGTTTTGCAATCCATTTGGAGGAATCCTCGGGGGCAATGAGCCAGATTTCGATTGCCTGGACGGATCCTGCCATTGCCAGAATACCCATGACGAAGAGTCGGGCAATCCGGGTTGATAGATAAGATAATGGAAAAATAGTTCGCATGGCATTCATTGTTGGTGAGGTTATTCCTTACCCTGAACGAGTTTGCTCAGGCCCAAATCGGGAATAGTCGAGGCAACCCAATTGAAGAATCCTGACATTCCCTTCATCTCTCCTTTGGTTTCGATACTGGTTGAGAAAGAGATGTTCTGGGGTTCCTGACCTGGCAAAGATGCAGAGACTTGAACGGAATACATACCCTTTTCTCCCGCGAGTTCCACGGTCCTAACTCCCGTTACGGTGTGAGTCGTTCCAGACGGGTCTGTAATCTTCCAGTTGATGGAAGATAATGGCGCCATAGGCTGAGAAAGGGGATTATACAAATCGAACACCATTGTTTTACGTGCTTTGGTGAGCTCTGAGTAGGAAGATGCCCTTACCCGAACCGAATCGGGGTTCTCCAGATCTGGCGATGCGTGCCACGAGACTCCATTGATAAGTGACATACGTCCCTTCTTGGGATCAGGGGACGGAAAGGTCGTGTTCTGGAAATCAACAACCACTTCAGCGGGTTGTTTGGAAACGTTTCCATCGTTGTCAGTGGCAGAAACCGTTATTGTGAAGCGGTTGCCGGCGCTCTTTGGGTATGCATGGGTGATTTCACCTTTTGCCGGAATCACCGACTGTTCAGGTTTTGAATCTCCCCAATCTACGGTGATCTGTTCAACTGTGCCGTCTAAATCAATGGAATCGCCGACCCAGAGGTGGACGGAGTTTTCGGTTTCTCCGGTGCGAACCGTACGAATCACCGCCATCGGAAGGGGAGTCATTTGGCCAAGCACTGATTCGGATGAGGGAACCTGTCCATCCGGGAATACATTTATGAATTCGGAATCCACGTCCCATCTGCCGTTTTGGTCCTTTACAATAAGACTCACCCGATACTGGCCCGGTTGACTATAGGCGTGGGTCACAGGTCCACTGGACTCGGCAATGCCTTGAAAGCCCTTCCATGACTCATCACCCCAATCAATTCCGAGGTAAACCAACTCAGCACGGTTTCCCCTGGCAAAAGAAGCTCCAGCTATGGCAGACACTTCTTGCGATACCGCGACGTTTTTCGTCGGAAGAATGAGATTCGCAACTGGAGAGAACACATCGGAGTGATTGACATTGTCAAAGAGAACAGAGTGTTCTGAAACCAGTACGGGTTCTCCGTTTCCGAGGGTGTTGGATCTTAAGCGGTTGATTGAATACTTTCCGGGTTTGGGAAAATGGGTAATGGAGGCTTTTCCTGACTGCGTCATATCCCAGCGTTCGTTAAACTGAGCAAGTTCAATGATTTCGTCGGGCTCGAACGGAACCTCGCTGGTTTGAGCGTTTGGATCCAATCTTGGAGTCACCACAACCTTTGGTCCAAGGAAGGAAGCTGCAGAAATCCGGAGCACGAGCATGACTACAATCAATGCGGCAAGCCCGATCCCGATTTGCTTCGCCAAGCGAATCTGTTTGGTCCTATCCACCGGTGGTTTCGGTGGTTTGGGCGGTTTCACCACAACAGGTTTGGGTTTTTCCTGTTTTTGGGTTGTGGATGGCTTGGTTTTCGAAGCAGCCGCTTCTGGCTGCTTGCTTTCAGAGGCCGGCGTTTCCGTAGGCTTTGACTCAACGGTTTTTTGCTCCTCTGTTTTCGTCGTGGCAGCTTTGGACGATGATTTTGGCGAAACAAATGAAACTTTCCGGGACTTGGCGGCTTGCTCCTTTTCAGCAGCGATTCGAGCCTTTTCCATCGCCTCGCGTGCCTGTTGCTCTCGGGCCGCAAACTCCTCTTTATAGGGTTCGAGGCTTTTGAAGATTGAGGCAATTGAGCCCGCCTGAGCAACGGGAGAAGGTTCTGGCGCGGGAGCCAGATCTTGCTCAATTTGAGGTGTCAATTGTTCTGACAGCGTCGGTTCGGGTGTCTCGGAAACCGGGGATTTGTCGGCAGCCGAAATGTCGTCTGACGCAGCAGAAAAATCTTCCGGTTCGATTGAAGGGGGCTTTGGTTTTGATTGGAAAACCGCAGCGGACGGTGGCGGCGGAGGGGTTGCCCTTGATGGCGACTTTGGTGGTACAGGTATCGCCGGTTTGGGTTTTGATTTTGACTCAACAAACTCAGATTTGAGAATCTCGAGCGCTTCCAGCGGCTTGATGTTGGCCTGAGGTGGTTCAGTTACCTGAAGCCCCCAAAAGACAGCGAGCCCCGAGTTATTTTCTCCGGACATGACGACGTAAAGATCCGGACACTTCCGTGGATCGGGAAGCGTGAATTCTGCGAAAGCGGCTTCCTGATTGAAACTGCTTGCTCCGGATTTCTTGATTTCTTCGAAGGCCAGAATGCGCTCTTCGAACTTGTCGATCGTCTTTTGCGAAAGCTTTCCCGATGCCAGCGTGATGACTTCATCCGGGAGGTTGGACGCGCCAATGGAAGCTGGGGAATAGGCGACGAAATCAGATCCGACGTCATCCACTTCCGGGAAGAACTCCTGAAAGTGTTCCCTCACACAATCTCCTTCCGCCCAGTAGAGTCTACCGCCGGAGAAATAGGTCAGTTGGTCCAGATGTTCGACATCGTCCAGTTTCCAGTTGTTGTTTTCTAGTCTAACCACCTGTTTGTTTGTTGGAGATCAAATGCCTTGGGTTTAATCCGTTCAGAGACGGCCGGGAAAAGAAAAGCCTGAAATCAGGCCGATGGGTTTTTGTCTTGCTTGGCTTTGCCCTTGATCATGGAACGACCTGAAAAACAGGCGCCCTCTTCGATAGCAAGAGAGCCGGTTTCAATGTCTCCGTTCAGGAGTCCGGAGGATTTCAAATGACACCTTTCGTCAACGTAAATATTTCCATCAATTTTCCCATAGATAGTGAGGGATTTTGTCCGGATTTCACCCTTGATGTATGCATTGTCGCCAACGGTGAGGTTCCCCTTGGAAATCACTTCTCCCTCGACATGGCCGTCAATGACGAAATCGCTGGAGAATTTGAGTGAGCCTACGATGGTCACGTCGTGTGAAATGATGTTCTTGATGGTTTTGTCGGTATTCATGCGAATCTGTTATGGGTTGAAAACGGATGTGGGTAAGAAATTTATTTTTTGAATTTGCTGAATTTGTCTTTGACGGATGGGGGCGGGAGTTCTTCTTCAGGGGGCAATGGGATACTGTCCACCAGGCTTTGAAGATCGTCCTGCGGTTCTTCTGAAACAGGAGCATCCTGAACGTCCTCCTGTGGGGTTATTTCATCCTCTGTTGGAAGGTATTGTTCATCCCCAGCGGGTTCAAGGGTTTGATCTTCCGGGTAGTTTGAGCTTTCATCATAGGGAATCTCTTCCGCATACTCAGGCTGCGATTGCTCTGGATAGGCGTCAGCGTATTCGGGTGATTCAACACCGTATTCGTCAGGATTCTGTTCCTGATAGGCCGCATCCTCCTCTTCCATTGTCGGATAGTCCCATGGGTCGCGCTTCGCCGCATTTGGATCCGATTCGGAACGATCACTGATCACGGTGGCAAATCCGGTGAAATCCGCGCCTTCGATAAGGGACAGCCTTTCGCAGTTCAGATCACCATGTAGGACACACTTCGTTTTGAGGATGCAGGTCTTTTTTGCGTGAACATTTCCTTCAATGCGTCCATAGAGGGTGAGGTTTTCCACGAATACTTCACCAAGGATGTTCGCATGTTCTCCGACAATCAGGCTGCCTTCTGACTCGATTTGCCCTTCAAATGGACAATCGAGATACAGGTTGCCCTTAAATGAAAGACGTCCTTTAATGGAAACATCGTTCTCCAGTTTGCTAGTCACATTCATAATAGATAAGTCCTGGGGGTAATTCCAATGCCTGATGAGGTTGCTGTGTGGAATGGATTGTTTTTGGGATTGTTCGATCTCATTGTCAAGGAATTGGAGCAAAAATCAACCATGAATTACGCAGGTGTCCTAGCAAAAGGCGTCTGGAAGCGGATTTCACGTAAAAACCATTCCCTCGAATCCCCTGTCCGGATCGGAGATCATAATTGAACCGTGAAAGCATACGTCTATTTGAAAGCGGGAATGGTGACCACCCTAGGGATTGTTGCTGACCCTATAGGGAATCTGCCATGGATTTAAATCCCACCTTTGTCAGATGAGTCGACATCAGGTGGGCGGTTTTCTCCATAGTGAGAATCAAAGGTATTTATTATGATCTGCGGGGTAAGGAGTTCAGGGAGTATAATCGGCTTGGGTTGGTCGGGGAAATAGACCAGATACACGGGTACAGCGGCTTTCCCGTGTTTAAGCAATTCCTGGGTAATCACGGGATCCATTTTCGTCCAGTCCGCCCTGAGCTTGGTGACGTTGTGTTCATGAAAAGACTGCAATACCTTTTCCGAGGCCAGAGATACCCGTTTGTTAACTTGGCAGGTTGCGCACCATCTGGCAGTGAAATCGACAAATACCGGTCTTCCTTGCTTGAGAGCCGTCGTGACTGCTTCCTGACTCCATGGTTGCCATCGATTTTCTTGGTTAGATGGATAACCCATCCAAATGCCGCTGACAAAAACCCCGACAGCAATCAGTGCCGCTGTTGTGCGGATTTGTCGGGGAAGGTGTGGTCGGTTCCATCTGCCCCATATCCATGTTGCCATTGCCAAGAGGGGAATGCTGAAAAACAGGTCCAGCTGAGCCGTTTGGTCGAGATGCGGCAATACACTCCATAGAAGAAATGCAACGGTCCCATACAGTGGGTATGCCATGAACTGCTTGAAGGACTCCATCCATTGCCCGGGCTTCGGCAGCCTTGATAATGCGGATGGAAAGAGGCTGAGTATGAGGTAGGGAAGCGCAAGCCCGATTGCGATGCAGGAAAAGAGCACCCAAGACTGAGCGGGAGGAAGCGTCATTGCAGCCCCGAGTGCGGGTGCAAGAAATGGAGCCGAGCAGGGGGTCGCAACTAGGGTTGCAAGGATGCCCGACGCGAAGGATTCTCCCAGCCCGGATTCTGCCGATTGATTTTTGGCCAGTGAAATCGCTGACGTTCCGAACTCAAAAACTCCGCTCAGGCTCATTCCGAATACCAAAAACAGGACCATTAGAAAAAATACAAAAACGGGATTTTGTAGTTGGAATCCCCATCCGAGTTCGTGCCCGCTTGCTCTGAGGATTTGTAGAATCGCCACCAAAATCCAAAATGAGAGGAGTATTCCGGCTGTGAATGCCAACCCATGGAATGCTATTTTGCTGCGACTGTCGCCGGCACGGGATGCGAATCCCATAATCTTGAGCCCGATGACCGGGAACACACATGGCATAAGATTCAGAATCAATCCACCCGCAAACGCGAGCGCGATGAACAAAAACAGGCTCGTCGGGGATTCTTCACCCAGACTGGAGTTGGTTTCGGTGAGTCCTACGTCCTTTAGGGTTATGGATTGCTGTGATCCATCCGCGAAGGACAACTCCAGAACTCCTGAAATGGGGTGGTTTGAGTTTGGAACAATACCGGAAATCCGGGCGTTGAGCACAAGATAGTTGCCTTCCTTTTCAAAGGTCTGGGGGACGGACGGCTCAAGGATCGGTTCAAACGGAAAGAAGTAAACGTCAACCAGATTGGAATCACCGATTTCTTTCAGCGGGAGGCGTAAAGAGAGGAGGTCATTCTGAATGGCGGACTGAATGGGGTCGGAAATGACTTTGGGTAGCTTCTGGTTTTCGAGACTGTCGAAGACGACAGCCCACGAAGATGCGGAATACGCTTCTCCCGGATTGGCAACCATGAGAGGAACCGAAAGGTGTTTGTCTCCTGGTATGCAAACCTGATTGCACGCCAACCAGCTGACGCGGGCCGAAATGGCGACGGATTCGCCGGGTTTGAGATCGTTGCTTGTCTGAAGTGTTGTCCAGATAAGGAACTCTCCCTCCATGATGTAGTCGACCATGCCGGCGTTTGAATACCGTTTTGGATCGGGAAAATGTAACTCGCCCACGCGAAAACCGTCTGGCAATTCCCATTCCACTTCGGTGGGCATACCGGTGTTTCCGGGATTCACCCAATAGAGGTGCCATGGCTCAGCCACATCGAAACGAAAACCGATACGAATGGAGTCGCCGGGGTGGAATCTATCGTGATCCGCCACCATATCGACTGACACCGCCTTCTCCTGGAGCGGAATGGCGTTTGAACCCGAAATTGATACCATGGGAATCAGCCCAGTCATTACTACGGCCAATTGGACTGAAAAAAAGAGTGTTCTCGACATTCTGGATTGTGGTTGAGCGGTCAATGGTCTAGTGGCTCCGGTTTGTGTGGTGATGAAGGGAGTTGAGACTAATTATCTTGATTAACGTTTGGATTGCCGAAAAGATTGACTACATCTGTTGGAACGAATCAAGATCCCGAGAATATTAACCCTCCCATGAGTGAAGGAATGGCCAGTACGCCTCAAATAGAACCAATCAGTCGTGTATTGACTGTGAAGAACAAGATGGGAATTCATGCACGTCCCGCTGCTATGATTGTTCGGATCGCAAACCGCTACGCCGGCGACGTTTGGGTGGTCAAGGATGCTGAGCAGGTCAATGGCAAGAGCATCATGGGGCTGATGATGCTGGCTGCCGGGAATGGATCTAAGCTTGAGTTCATTATCGAGGATGTCAAGGGAGAGCATTTTCTTGACGAGGTGGAAGCTCTTTTTGATCGCAAGTTCGATGAGGCTTGATTTTGGTGCAGATGCCGTGCAATAATACCAACTCTGATTCTTCATCCCTAGCATTTCCTGAGATTATCAGGCTCTTCTGTTGAACCGAATGAAAAAAACCAAACAAGAAGGTTACTTTGTGGTCGGGTTTCCAAACTCGGTGATGATTGCCGAAACTGACGGTCCTGATATCCCGGCGCATTTGCAGAACCTGTCGGATCATTTGAATCTCGATTCTTCCAAGAGTATTTTTGCTCCGGTCTTGGAATTGGCAAGAGTGCGAAGCAAAAAAGGCTTTTTGACCGGTGTAGTTGGGGTTTCGCATCCGGCGTTCATGTTGCACGGAAACACCATTCCAAGCCCTCAGAAAGCGAAGGATCCCCAATACATTCCGGGCGTTATCAAGGGGGACATGAAGGTGACGGATGAAGCCTTCTATTATCATGCCTTGGGAGGATTGAGCGGAACCCCATATGACCCTCTTAAGGATCCTGAAACGGAATACGTCATTGCTGGCATTCCAAATCAGAAGTTAGCGACCATTCAAGATGAAGTGGTCATCAATGGATTCATTCCAAAACGTATGGAGTGTATCACGTTGCCGTTGATTCCTCTGGTCCGAAGGGCCTTGAAGCGTGAGGCTGGGGACAAGCGTCTTGTCGTGATGTTGGAACTTTTCGGTGACTCTTCATTGGCGACCATGATGACTCTGGATGGGGAATATGCGTTCCGGATGATTCATGGTGGCGACCGGACAATGTGTCAGGCTATTAAGGAAGAGAATAATCTAAAGGATGAGGATGCCGCTCGAAAGCTGTTGTATTCTGAGACTTTTGATTTGTCAGACATGGGTTCTGCTCTCATTCGGCCATTGCTGAGAGAGTTATCTTCAATTTCGGGGTATTACGAGGTCACGAAGGGACAATCGATTGGATACCTGTATGTGCCGACCCTTCCTCCCTCCCAGAATTGGATTGTGGATCTACTTGCTCAGAGCATGGGCGTGGAAGTGCTCCGAATTGACCCTGAATGGGCCGCATCGGAATGCGGAGTAAAAATTGGTTCGTCGGTCAAATTGGATTCGCGCGATGCAAGAGTCCCTGCGGTGATAGCTTTGATGGGGAGATTGTAAGGTATGTTTAGTCTCGGAAAAAACAAAAAGGACTCGATCAGTTGGCACGTCGACTTTCGTCTAGTTGATCGTTTGCCGGACACAAAGGTTGTTAGAACTTCATTTCTAGTGAATCTGGTGACCTGCGGTCTATGCGGGATGATCCTACTGGTAGTTGGATATCGCGAGATCAAAATTATGTCCCTGAACTCGCAGATTCGAAGCGCGAGCGCTGATCTGGATGCTGGAACAAAGGCGAATGACGTGTTGCTTGATAGTATTGATCGGTTTCGTAAGCACGCCGACAGCGTGGATGATTTGAACCTTTTTTATGAGGCTCCTTTTGATGCCATTGAGCTCTTAGTTTCCCTTTCAGAATTGAGAAACACAGAAGTCGCGTTTGATGTAATCAAGTACACAAACGAATGGAATGCATCAGCGAAGCGAGAAGAGTTTGTGGTCAGTTTGGACGGAAAGGGGAAGACAACCGAAGACATTATCGCGTTGAAATCGAATCTCCGGAAGATTCCGATTTCGGATCGGTATAGCTTGGATGTTATCGAGGAGGGCAATCCGGTTAAGGAGCCTAGGTCAGGTTACTTTTCTTTCAGAATTCGGGTTGTTGTGATTTCTAAACAGAAGTGACGGGTTTGTATGGACATTAATTCGGCTACAATTAAGGCAAGTTACCACAAATACCCACTGGCTTGGTGGTCTGGCATTTTGGCTGTGGTTTTGGGGCTGATCCTATATTTCCGCATGCCGGTGATGCAGCAGACAGAAGACGCTTTGGCTCTCATTCAGGATGACTTGGATACCATTCAGATTAACTTCCGTGAAGGATCCGGGATGAAGGAGGATCTTGATCATATTGAGGAGCTTGTTAAGAATCTTGGTTCACGTCTTACTGATGCGGATCAAAGGGCTAGAAATATCGGGTATTTTGATGGATTTCCATCTTTGCACTCCGAAAGGTTGAAAAGCATTCAATTGTCAGGGATCAACCAGATGCAGGTGATAAGTGAGGCTGCCAAACCTACAGATGGCGATATTTGGGCGATGAAGCATTATGCAGTGCTTCCCTTTGAAATGACGGTATCGGGATTGTTGACTGAGATTCTGGAAATGATGTATTTGCTTAAACAGAGCGATGTAATTTTGAATTTTAGGTCATTTGATCTCACTACTGACAGTCGGCGCGAGCAGGGCTATATGTCAATGCGATTAGTGGTGAACACTGTAGCGAAGCCGGTTACTAGTAAGTAGTTGGAACAACAGATAGAATTGGTGGTATATGGATACTAGGATGCGTTCAAAATGGATATTGGGTCTCTTGTTGGTGCTCGTCGTATCTGCTTCTGATCTTACGGCAAAAGTGGAGCGAATAATGCCTTTGAGGGTACGCAGGGATTACATTGCCAGACTGGAACATTATCTTTCGTATAACGATGCGGATCTGGTGTCTTCCATCGGTGATGTGGTCAATCCGTTTTTCTTTGAGCAACCGCTGATACTCGCACGTTTTTCGGATGTGGAGAAGGTTTCTGCTTTGGGGGCGGTATTGCAGCGCGATGTCTCAGGGGCAATTGTGAGCGGTGGTAGGAGTTACCTCCAAATGAAGTCGGGTTCACTTTTGCGGGAAGGCGAAACGGTGGTGCGGGTCGTCCCCAGTCTTGGCAATATGAGAGTCGAAGCGGTTGTTTCGGGTATTGCCCAGGATCGTTTCACCTTGCGCATGAACGATGCGGTGGTTGATGTGATCGTCGAGAAATGATGGGGTGTTCGAAGTAGCTTCATCACCTGTTTGGTTCAGAATGGTCTTGCCTCTCTGGTCCTACGTGTTGGGATAAGCCAGTTTGAATCGTTGGTTCCATCCGGTGTGGAGCTGAATAGACGGGTCTTGAATTATGAGAGTGTTGGTTACGGGAGGAGCTGGTTTTCTGGGGAGTCATCTGTGCGAGCGTTTGCTCGCATTGAAGCATGAGGTGATTTGTCTCGACAATCTTTTCACCGGAAGAAAGCGCAACATCTATCATCTGCTGAATCACCCCGGGTTTGAATTCATCCGTCATGACGTAGTAGACCCATTCAAATGCGAAGTGGATCAGATCTACAATTTGGCCTGTCCTGCATCTCCGGTTCACTATCAGTATAATGCGATTAAGACCGTTAAGACCTCCGTCATGGGTGCGATTAATTGCTTGGGCCTTGCAAAGCGGATCAACGCTCGGATTCTTCAGGCATCGACTTCGGAAGTCTATGGTGACCCGGATGTTCACCCCCAAACAGAGGCCTACCGCGGAAATGTGAATCCGATCGGGCCAAGGGCTTGCTATGACGAGGGGAAGCGCTGCGCCGAAACGTTGTTTTTTGATTATCATCGCCAGAATGGAGTGGACATCCGGGTGGTGCGGATCTTCAACACTTATGGTCCGCGGATGATGGCCGACGATGGAAGAGTGGTTTCGAATTTCATCGTTCAAGCCCTGCACGGGGCTCCCATCACGATCTACGGAGATGGCTCCCAGACCCGTTCTTTTTGTTATGTGGATGATCTCGTTGAAGGCTTTGTGCGCTTTATGGATCAGAAAGAGACCATTGGTCCCATGAATCTTGGGAATCCAAGGGAATTCACGATGCTGGAGTTGGCCGAGCTCATTCTGAAAATGACGGGAAGCAAATCTTCCATTCAGTTTAGACCATTGCCACAGGATGATCCGAAACAGCGCAAACCCGATATATCGGTGGCAAAGGAAGTCATTCGATGGGAACCGGCTGTTGAGTTGGAGGAGGGTCTGGAAAAGACAATCGCTTATTTTGCAAAGGAGTATTGATTTTTATGTTGAATTTCATCTTCAAGCGGCTTTCCGGAAGCCACTACCGAAAGTTCATTCGCCGTGCGCAGCCGGTTGTGGCGCGTATTAATGCACTGGAACTGGAGTATCAGGAACTGAGTGACGATGCGTTGATGGCAAAGACGGATGAGTTCAAGAATCGTCTTTCCTCCGGAGAAACGCTCGATTCGCTGCTTCCTGAGGCTTTTGCCGCAGTTAAGAACGCAGCGCGACGCTTGTGTGGATCAAAGCTTTCAGTTTGTGGTCAGGATCTCGATTGGAACATGGTGCACTATGACGTCCAGCTGATTGGCGGGATGGCGTTGCACAACCGGTACATCTCCGAAATGGCAACCGGGGAAGGAAAGACCTTGGTTGCGACTGCACCGCTCTATCTCAACTCTCTTACTGGCAAAAACTGTCAGTTGGTTACGGTGAATGATTATTTGGCACGTCGTGACTCGGAATGGATGGGCTATCTTTACCAGAAACTTGGGGTTTCGGTGGGGTGTATTCAGTCCGGCATGGTACCGGGCCAACGTCAGGATATGTATTCGCGTTCGATCACCTATGGAACGGCTTCGGAGTTCGGGTTTGATTACCTGCGGGACAATGGGATGGCTACCCGCAAAGAGGATCAGGTGCAGCGTGATCACTATTTCTGTATCATCGATGAGGCGGACTCTATCCTGATTGATGAGGCGCGGACGCCCCTTATTATTTCGGGTCCGGTTGAGGATGACCGTCCGATGCCATTTGATCAGTTCAAACCGGGGATTCAGCGATTGGTTCAGCTTCAGGCACGGTTTTGCAATGATTTGGTTTCAGGGGCAAAGGCGCAACTTGAAGGGAAGGATGGAGCGGTATCCGCCCGGTCGGTCTTGTTGAAAAAGGGCGACTCAAAGACGCCTCCAGAGGAGCTTGAACCTTATGAGGCTCTGGTTCTCGCGAAGTGGGGCATGCCTAAAAACAAGCCATTGCTCCGCATGATGGAAACGGCTGAGCACCGGAAGAACATTGAGCTGGCGGAGCTTCAGTTGAACAGTGATTTTCGGAAGGAATACCGGTATTTTCTCAAAGAGCGGCTATACTACTCTATCGAAGAACGCAATCACGCTGCGGACCTTACGGAGAAGGGTCGCAATGAGATGAGTCCAGGCAACCCGGATGCTTTCGTGATGCCGGATCTGCCGAGCACTTTCATGGAGATTGACGCGAACTCCAGTCTGAGTCCGCAGCAAAAGGAAGAGGCGAGGGCGAAAGCACAGGAGGACTTCAGTAAGGTCAGTGAGAGCATCCATTGCATCAGCCAGCTTCTTCGGGCTTACAGCATGTATGAGAAGGACGTCGAATACGTGGTCCAGGACGGGAAGGTGATGATCGTCGATGAGAACACGGGACGACTGATGCCAGGAAGGCGTTGGAGTGATGGGCTCCATCAGGCCGTGGAAGCGAAAGAAGGAGTGGCGATTGAAAAGGAGACGAAGACATACGCCACGATCACCATACAGAACTACTTCCGTATGTATGAGAAGCTCGCGGGCATGACGGGTACCGCTGAGACCGAAGCCTCCGAGTTCAACGAGATCTATCGCATGGATGTGATGGTGATTCCGACTCACAGGCCATGCGTCCGCAAAGATCTCAATGACGTGGTATACAAGTCGAGAAGACAGAAATACAATGCGGTTCTGAAAGACATCGAGGAAGCAAATTCACAAGGTCAACCGGTCTTGGTGGGTACCGCATCGGTTGAGGCATCGGAATTGATCAGTCGCATGTTGAAACGATCGGGGATTGCCCACACAGTTCTGAATGCGAAGTTCCACCAACAGGAAGCTGAGATCGTGGCGAGAGCGGGATTGAGGGGTGCCGTTACGATCGCCACAAACATGGCGGGACGTGGGACTGATATCAAACTTGGTGAAGGGGTTGCGGATCTCGGGGGATTGTTCGTCGTTGGAACTGAGCGGCACGAATCGAGGAGAATTGACCGCCAGTTGCGGGGCCGCTGTGCCCGTCAGGGAGATCCGGGAAGGTCGAAGTTCTTTGTCTCGCTTGAAGATGATCTGATGCGGCTTTTCGCGAATGCGGGAACGCTGTCAAAGGTGCTGAACAATTCGATGGCCGAGGACGAGGCATTGACGAGTCCCATTTTGAATTGGTCGATTGAAAATGCTCAGAAACGGTATGAGCAGCACAATTTTGCAATCCGAAAAAGGCTGCTGCAGTATGACGACGTTCTGAACAACCAGCGCGAAGTGGTCTATGGTATTCGCAACGAAGCCATTCATTCGGACGATCCACGGGAGATCATGTTTGATTTGATCCGGGAGGAACTGGACGAAAAGGCTGTCCTCGCATGTGACGTTGATAGAAAGCAGGAGACCAGGACGGGGGTTGAGGGATTTGTTCAGTATCTGAACCATCATTTCCCGATTGGGGCGAAACTGGATGACTACGCAGGGAAGCCGGCAGAAGAGATTGCTTCAATCGCTCTCGGGAAAATCAGAGAAGCGTTCCTGAGTCGTGAAACTTTCGAAGATGCTGAAGAACTTAAACGGATTGCGCGGTATGTTGTGATCCGATCGATCGACAGGCTTTGGCAGGATCACCTCACGGAGATGGAGGACCTGCGCCGGAGCGTATCGCTCCGGGGCTACGCCCAGAAAGATCCGCTGAATGAGTATAAGAGCGAAGCCTTTGTTTACTTTGAGGAAATGATGAATCAGATCCGTTCAGAGGTCTGCTCGGCGTGTTTCAGAACCGCTGCAAACCTTCAGGCGTTTCAGACCATGCTCTCCCGTTTGTCCCGGCAAGCCCGCGAAGAAGGTCCGAATACGGCCGTATCCAGCTCCGGAACGACATCCTCCTCATCCGGATCGGGAGCTTCCCGGTCGGCTTCAGCTTCTCATGATCGTCCGCAGCGTCGTGCAGCTCCGGATGTCAAGATCGAGCCGGTCAGGCGGGATGCGCCCAAAGTGGGACGCAACGATCCATGTCCTACCGGATGTGGAAAGAAGGTCAAGAAATGCCAAGGCTGATTTGTCCGTCTGCCTTTCCGGCAATCAGACTGGTCCATGCCTGAGCCGTTCCATATGCTGAGGATTGTCACTCACGAGCATTCGCCCCGAAAAGGTGGTGCGGGGGTAGTGGCTGAACAATTGGCGATGGCGGTTGCGCGGCGAGGGCGCGATGTGGAAGTGTGGGCTCAGGATGGTGCGATTCTGCCGGATGAGGCGGTTGGCGCTTCGAAGTATGTGCTTCATCCCGTCTCGAAACTCAGGGGAACGCGGAACCTGCCCTGTTTGTTTCGCATGGTGGGGGCCATTCAGGCCGATGCTTCATCCTTTTCGAATGCCATTGTTCACGTCGTTGAACCCGCAGCGGTTGAAGCGTTTTTCTATCTCCAATGGTTTCAGCGGAAACCATGGAAGCGTCTGATTCTGACTGTTCATGGCAGCGAGATCAGAAGGTGGCGTAAAAACCCGGTAAACAGGTTCTTGTTCTCAAGATTGGCAGGAGCTGCCGATCGCATTCATGTTTTGTCCAATTACAACGCAAAGGAAATCCTCTCTTGGCTGCCAGGGTTGGGGTCGCGTCTGTTCATGGCGTATGGTGTTCCGAATGCCGAAGTTGCACTTGCTCCGAGGGAGGAAACGGGCAAAAGTGCAAACAAGAGGAAGGTGTTGCTATGTGTGGGCCGGATACATCCCCGAAAGGGACAGTTATACCTGTTGCAATGCATCAGTGGACTGCCCCGTGCTTACAAGGACCGTATCGAAATCCGATTTGTGGGCCAAGTGGTTAAGGATGGCTACAATGCCGAGGTCAGCCGATTGGCTACAAAATGCGGGTGTCCTGTTGTCTTTGCCGGAGGGGTTAGCAGTGAGGATCTGGTGCGGGCCTATGCCGAGGCGGACCTGTTTGCCATGACCAGTGTTCCGGTGGGCGACAGTGTTGAGGGATTGGGCTTGGTTTATCTGGAGGCGTCCCGACAAGGATTGCCGGTTTTGGCAAATCGCACAGGCGGGGTCGAGGACGCCGTTCTGGACGGTATTACCGGGCTTCTTTCAGAAGTGGGGGATGCGGATGGATTCAGGCATAACCTGATGCGTCTGATTGATAGCCAATCGCTTTGTTCCGGTTTGGGGGCAGCGGGACGTCAACATGTCGCAAACCACACATGGGATGATGTCGCGGCCCGCTTGTATCATTTCGATGAGCCGACCAGATCGACTGAAGTGTTGATCGCGAGGGTCTGAATGGTTTAAGGGCAATGGAGTTGATTATCCAATTGAGAATTCGATCTCGTAATGTGCATCAAACTGTTTTCCACCGGGTAAGGTGAGGATGCCGGGTTTCTCGTTGAGGAAGCCGGTCACATCCAGGGAGTCATCGTAGCCGAACCATGGTTCGAGGCACACAAACGGCGCCCCGGGTTTTGCCCAGATGCCGAGATCGGGTGCTCCACCGGTTCGAAGGGTGATCCGTGTGGAGTTTAGCCGGTTTGCAAGGTGAATGCGTCGCGAACGGATGTTCTTAAAAATTAGTGCATCTTCGTTGAAAAGTGTTTGGGTGAGATGAATCGAATTACCTTTGTTGGCCACGGGATAAGACACGGGACTGAGAAGTTCATCACTGATTCGATAGGCTTTGAATGTCTCCGGGTGCTCAAAACAAACCCGATAGTCCTCAAGTTTCCCACCGGCGAAAGGAATGTTGAAAGCCGGATGGGATCCCATCGAGAACAGCATTGGATGGGCGTCGGTGTTCACGACGCGGTAGTCCACCCGGATGCCCTCATGGGTGAGGGTGAACTTGGCTGTGAGCTCCCATTCAAAGGGATAGGCTCGATGGGTGGATGCGTCGGAGCGGATGCGAAAGCTAGCCGACGATTCCGTATGTTCAGTGGTTTCCCATGTTGCCCGGCGAACGAGGCCATGGGTTGGCATGGAATACTGACTTCCGTCCCATAGGTATGCGCCATCTTTCAACCTTCCTACAATCGGAAACAGGATGGGTGCGCTGCCGGTCCATGAGTCTGGACTCCCTTGCCAGATGATGTCGGTATTGGAGTCCTTATGTACCAATCTTTTGAGTTCTGCCCCTTTGTTGTGGATGACTGCGGCAAAAGACTCGTTCCGGATGCTGTGAAAAGGTGCCTGCGATGGGTTTTGCATGGGATTTCGGTAGACTGGTTTGGATTTGTGTCAGATTCATGGATCCGTTGTGAGCTTGGCCCGGGGTAGATCAAACGAAAACACTGATCCTTTTCCGGGTTCGGACTCGACCCGAACGGTTCCCTGATGAAGTTCGATAATGGATTTGACAATCGATAGCCCAAGGCCGGTGGAAGATTCACCTGCAGTCGGGCGCGCCGAAAGCTTTTGGAAGCGTTGGAAGAGCTTGGTTTTGTCGGTCTCAGTCAATCCTGGACCTTGGTCTTTGACGGAGAATCGAATCCATTGTTTCCCATTGGAATCGACGAGATCATTCAATGATATGTCGACCGGAGAATGGAACGGACTGTATTTTACCGCATTGCTGATGAGGTTGTCCATGGCCTCATGAATCCGGAGTGCATCGGCCTGGACCATGAGATCGGGCTCTGAATTGAACCGGAGCTCGATATCTTTGCTGATCGCATTGGATTGGTTCATGGCTACCACCTTCCGGGCGATCTTTGCGAGATCAAGGGGCTCAGTGTTGAGCTGGATCTTCCCGCTATCGAGTGATTCCGAATTGATCAGCTCATGGATGACCTGAACCATGTGGGAAACCGAGTGTTCGACCTGTTGAAGCATGTCGATTGATTCAGCGTAGTCCAGAGGCGCTCCATTGGCGGCCTCCTGAAGCGAAAATGCCACGATCTGGGTGAACCCTAGAATGGCGCTGAGCGGATTCTTCAAGTCATGTGCTGCGATCCCCAAAAACTCGCTTTTGACCTCGTTCAAACGCTTCAGTTCGAGGTTGCTCTGATACAGATGATGGTTCGCTGATCGCAGTTCCTGCGTTCTCGTTTCGACGGTTGCCTCAAGGCTCAGATTATAGTCCCGCAATTCATTGTGTAGAATTTGGTTTTCAAGCACAAAAACGGTAGCGTCGATCAGAACCGACAAGATCCGCAGCATGGCACTGCGCGTTCCAGTGTGATCGCTTTTGAGAAATCCGATGAACATCCCGATCGAATGGGTTCGGGTGGACATACCGTGGAGGATGGCCTGCTTTCCGGGAAGGTCGGGATGGTTGTCGACAAGGATGGGCCGGTTCTGTTGCAAAGCCCATGAGAACCTACCCTCCCTTATCTGTTCGGTGAGGAACTGATCGACTGCTTCAAGGTGATCCGGGTTGGAACAGAGCTGGAGCTCGAAGAAGTGATTGGCATCCACAACCGCAAAGGCGGTTTCATGAAACAGTTGTATCGCATGAATGTAGTTCTGGAGGAGGGTAAGGGCCTCATGTTGCGTCCTGCAGTCCTGGATTTCCTTCTGGAAGCGTTCGATGGATTCGAAGATGACGATCAAGTCTTCGCTTCCATCGGTCAGATTGTGGATGCGATGAATCCGCTGCTCCAGAAAGCGGGCATTGATCGGTTGTGAATTCATGTTGGGTTGCGTAGGAACAATCCCACGGTGTCTTCGAATTGGCTCGAGGTCTCTTTGATCGTGTTTCTAAGCGCGGACATGGGAAGGTCCAGACGATCCCAGGTGTCGGAACTGATGGGGGGGACAAAGGTCTCACCACTGTTTCCGAAATCGAGACCATGCACGATGAAATCGGCAACGGAAATCACGGCTGCATGGGTATAGTAGACTTCGGCCAATGCGGGTCGGTGATGGTACTTAACTGCATGAATCAGGGAGTTTGGGAAATCCCATTTTTTGAGGAGTTCACCGGCAACCTCGCCATGGTCGAAGCCGTAGGACTGTTTCTCGTATTCATACAAGGGAATGTCAGGGTTTCGGCTGTAGCATTCGAGCACCCGGGCGGCTTCCTCGGGCATCCTCAGGTAGAAGACAAGACGGCCAATGTCGTGGATGAGCCCCGCCACAAAATAAAGCTCGGGATCAGGAGCCTTTCGTTGGACGGCGAGCACTTTGGCGGCGATACCAGTTGCGATGCTGTGCTTCCAAAATGATCGCATGTTTACGGCATCCGATGGAATGTTGTGGAAGTACTCCATGACCGAGCTTCCGGTCAGAAGCTGTTTCATCTGTTCGATGCCAATGAGGGCCAATGCCTCGGCGACGGTTTCCACCCCCTTTGGGAATCCGTAGAAACTGCTGTTGGCGAGTCGTAGTAAGCGGGCGGTGAGATCGGTGTCCTTCTTGACGATTTCGCCAAGATCGGCCATCGAAGCCTCTCCCGAGTCAAGTGCGCGTTCAAGTTCTTCGACCACTGCCGGCAGGGAGCTGAGCGCGGGCAAGTCGCGTATGAGGTGTTCGGCTGATTTGGCACACATATGGCAATCGGGCGGGTGGTTATGCGGGCTTGATGATGTCTTTGCGGGCCATGAGTTCGGCCACGCACCGGATGGTTTCCGAAACAAGCGGTTGGCTGCAGTCACACCGGCGGAAGCGAGGACGTATGGCTTGTTCCATCCTCATGACGAGTTGCTGATAGCGACGGGCCTCTTCGGGATCCTCGCCATCCGGGCTGGATACGCTGGCTTCAGGGATGCCCCATGCCATCATCATGGTGATGTGTTTCTCTTTCAGCACGTGTCCGCTCCCGAAAAGCACTTGCCCCTGGGTGTTTTTGACCGGTGCGTCCAGTGTCATTCCTTCTTTGAGCATGTCAGTGGATACGATGGGCATAAGGGAGGGAAGTTGGTGTTTGGAGTCGAATCAGTATCGGATAAGTGATCGGCGGATTGTGGATGGTCCTTAGAGAAAACGGTCCAATTGTGATGAATTTGGCTCATGCGGATCGCTTCAGGATCAGCTTTATCGGATAGGATGGCAGGGTGAGGAGGCTTCCAATGGTTTGGTGGGAGTTGATGTGAATGCGGGAACCTCGGCTTTGGATGAGTTTGGGATGCGTTGAGTGCGGACCCGGGACAAAGGAATCGGTATGTCCTCCCTTTCGGATTGTCATCGTGAGCCGTTCATCCTAGACGGAGTGAAATGCGTTTTCCTCTTAAGCCACCGGACCAATACCTCGAATCGGATGTGATCCTGGAGCGTTTCATATCTTACGTTCACAGTGAGGGATTTGAGATGTATCCGGCTCAGGAGGAGGCCATTCTGGAGCTCTACGGAGGGCAGAATGTTATCCTGAACACTCCGACCGGGTCCGGAAAGTCGCTCGTCGCGACAGCACTGCACTATCTGGCGATCTGTCAAGGACGCAGATCGGTTTATACTTGCCCCATAAAGGCATTGGTAAACGAAAAGTTCCTGGCGCTCTGTCGCCTGTTTGGGCCCGAAAATGTCGGGATGATGACGGGTGACGCCAGTGTGAACCGGGATGCGCTGGTGTTGTGCTGCACGGCAGAGATTCTCGCGAATATTGCCTTGCGGGACGGCCCGTTTGCGCGGGTGGATGACGTGATCATGGACGAGTTCCACTACTACTCCGACGAGGATCGCGGCGTGGCATGGCAGGCCCCGTTGCTCACACTTCCCCATGCCCGCTTCCTCTTGATGTCGGCGACCTTGGGTGATACCCGGTTTTTTGAAAAGGATTTGGAGCGGGCAACCGATCGGAAGACATTGACTGTGTCGAGCACGGACCGGCCGGTTCCACTCGAGTTTTCATACGAGGAACGTCCGTTGACCGAGGCGATCGATCTTTTGCAGTCCAGTGGCAAGCTCCCGGTGTATCTGGTGCATTTCACTCAAAGATCGGCTGCTCAAACCGCCCAGAACCTTCAGAGCGTGACGGTGTGCTCGAAGGAGGATAAGGCAATGATTGCAGAAGAGTTGGAAACGGTTCCCTTCAACAGTCCGTTTGGCAAAGATATCAAGCGGTTTATCCGCAATGGGGTGGGCCTTCACCATGCCGGATTGCTTCCCCGTTACCGTTTATTGGTGGAGAAGCTCGCTCAGCGGGGTTTGCTCAAAGTGATCTGCGGGACGGATACCCTGGGTGTTGGGGTGAATGTACCCATTCGGACGGTGTTGTTTACCCAGTTGTGCAAGTATGATGGCAAGAAGACGCGCATTCTGAGTGCGCGGGATTTTCATCAGATCAGTGGGCGGGCCGGGCGCCGGGGATTTGACTCAATCGGTTATGTCGTTGCCATGGCCCCCGAGCATGTGATCGAAAACCGGCGGCTCGAGATGAAGGCGGGAGATGATCCGGCCAAGAAACGGAAGATGGTCCGCAAAAAGCCTCCCGAAAAAGGCTATGTGCATTGGGATGGACAGACCTTTGATCGCCTTATCCAGTCAAAACCGGAGGCTCTTGAGTCGCGTTTCAAGGTAACGCACGGTATGCTGTTGAATGTGCTCAGCCGTCAGGGCGACGGATGCCGCGCGATGCGAAACCTGATCGCGGAGTCTCATCATCCGGAGGCTGCGAGGCCGGGCTTGCGCCGGCAGGCTTTTCAGTTGTTCCGGTCGCTTCTTGAACGGCAAATTGTCGAGATATTGCCCCATCCGCAAGAGGGGCGGAAGCTCAGGGTCAATGTGGAGCTTCAGGATGACTTCTCTCTAAATCAAACGCTGTCACTGTATTTCGTGGATACGCTCGCCTTGTTGGACTCGGACGCTTCGGACTATCCCTTCAAGGTGATTTCGCTGGCGGAATCCATCGTTGAGGATCCGGATGCAATTCTACGCCGACAGTTGATGCGGGTCAAAGAGGAGAAAATCGCCGAGTGGAAAGCAGCCGGAATCGAGTATGAAGAACGAATGGAACGGCTCGAAACCCTTGAGTATCCGAAGCCGGAGCGGGATTTTATCTACGACACTTTCAATGCGTTTGCCCGTGAGCATCCGTGGGTGGGCAAGGAGAATATTCACCCGAAATCGATCGTTCGGGAGATGTACGAAGGCTATAGCAGTTTTGGTGACTATATCAAAACCTACGGAATTGAGCAGGTCGAAGGCCTTTTGCTACGCCATCTCTCGCAGGTGTATCATGTGCTTGAGAGCACCCTGCCACCGGTCTACCGGACGGAGCCGGTGGATGAGGTTTTGGTGTACCTTGAGGGGTTGCTGCGGACGGTTGACTCTAGCTTGTTGGACGAATGGGAGCGGATGAGGAATCCCGACTTGCCCGTGGGATGGAGGACAGAGTCCTCCTCCATCGTGGCTCACGAAAAAGCTGTGGACATCACGGCGAACCGGGATGCTTTCACCAAATTGGTCCGGAGTGAGGTTTTCCGATTGGTGCGAATGCTTGCGAACCGTCAGTATACCGACATCCGGGACACCTACGATTTGTCGTTGCTGTTTCCGGATGCGCCCGCCGAAGGGGTTGGAGCAAGGGACTTTGTGCTGACCAGACGAATGGAAGACTACCATTTATCCCACTCGTGGATACGCCTGGATCCGGAGGCTCGGGCGACCAAGCATACTCGGATCGACCGTGATGACCCCAACCGATGGGTGGTGCGTCAGACCTTGGTGGATGCGGAAGAGCTGAATGATTGGGAGATGGTTTTCCAAATCGACCTTGCAGGGAGTCGTGAAGCGAGTCACGTGGTAATGATTCCACTCGGCCTGGGGCCTATTGGAAATGAGCAGTAAAGGAAAATTCACGCGATCGGTGATTGATGACGGGATTCGGGAATATGCTTCCCGCATGAACCGTGTCATGGATTATGTCGAGCGTCACCTCGATCAGGAAATGTGTCTCGATGAACTCGCGGGAATTGCCCATTTTTCGGCATTCCATTTTCACCGCCTGTTTCGAGCCTATACGGGTGAGACCCTCGGAAGGTTCATATCCCGACTGCGGCTGCAAAAGGCTGCCGGCCAGTTGCTCCACAATCCGGAGAAGAGTGTTACCCACATTGCATTGGATTGTGGATTTGGGAGTTCAGCCGCTTTTGCAAGAGCGTTCAGGGATTGCTTCGGGATGTCGGCATCCGAGTGGAGACGATCGCCAAATCCCATTCAGAGCAATTTGGATCAAAGGTTGAGCAACATGCGTGAAGCAGCTTCGGAAAGCATCTGCTACAGTGGGGTTATCCAATCCATCCCGGTTTGGACAATAAACATGAAAAATACCATGAATCAGAAAACACTGACTGTCGAAGTAAAGGACCTTCCCGAACGTCATCTCGCGTATGTTCGCCATATCGGGCCCTATGTTGGAGATGAGGCTCTGTTCAAAAACCTTTTCGAGCGGATTTGCCGTTGGGCGGGTGCGCGCTCGCTGATAAACGAAAAAAGCGGGTTTTTCGCGGTTTACCACGATGATCCCGAGATCACCGATGAGGAGAAGCTCAGGGTCTCTGTGGGGATAACCGTGCCTGCGGGAACCCGCGGGGATGAAAAGGTTTCGGTGATGCGCCTTGAGGGAGGCCGCTATGCGGTTGCTCACTGCCGAATCGCGGAATCAAGTGATTTCTGGCCGGCATGGAGAGCATTGTATGGAGAATGGTTACCGCAAAGCGGTTTTCAGCCGGATGACCGCCTGTGCTTCGAGCAATACCTGAATGACCCGAAAGAGGATCCGGATGGTATCATGATCGTCGATATGTGTGTGCCGGTGAAGCCTCTGTGAGGTTGGACCCCTTCGAGACCGAAAGTTCGGAGGGCTTCGGGTGAAAATCACCGGATTTCGGTCTGAATCGCCAGTTTTTATATGGAATATTTTGGGCGCAGGTGTCCGGAGTTTCGCTTCCCGTTTGACGTTGAGTTGATTTCCGGTGCCTGCGCTCACTTTTGGCGTAAGATTTGCACACATGAATTTGTGGAAGATCGACTTGACAGAAACAGGGAAGTGATAATTTGTTTGCTGACTATTAGGAAGCCGATAGTTCGCTTCCAAATCAAATATGACCCATTCCATTTTCTAGCCATGCCAAACATGCTTCTCAGAGATCTCCCGCCACGCAGCCATTTGGAAATGGCTTGCTCGATTTATCCGGAGCTGGATCCGAGTGCGACGGAGGCTGTGCTGTTGCTATTGAGGGCGGGGGATGATCTCACGGCAAAGTTTCAGGAATACATGCATCATTTCGGTGTATCGTCCGGTGGATTCTCTTTGATGATGCTGCTGGTGAACAAGGGTACGGGTGAGTTCCTTCAATGCTCGCCCGCCGAGTTGGCCGAGCGGTCGGGGGTTTCCAGAGCTACCGTTACGGGTGTTCTGGACACACTTGAGCGGGCTGGATTGGTCATGCGGGAGCCGGACTTGAACGATCGCCGGATGGTGATGGTCCGTCTCACTCCAAAGGGCCAGGATGTGATCATGAGAATGCTGCCAGTACATTTTAAGTATATGGCCGATTTTATGCGTGATTTCTCAGAGGAAGAACGGTCGATGTTGTCGCAGCTATGCAGGAAAATTATTGAAATGGCCAAGCGTCCGGAGCGGACCGGGGCGCATGTTGCTGGATGGCAGTCGGTATCTTTTGGAGCGGAAAAGGCGGGTAATCCCGGACAAGAGTGAAGGGCACCGGGGTATCAGGTCAGGGGATGATGGGTGAACAAAACCGTTAAGCGAAAGTGATTATGTTAAAGAAGGCGTTTCTATTTTTTGTATTGATCGTTGTGATCGTCGGAGGGTTGGCCGCAGCCTATGCGAGTCAGATCCGGATGCTGATCGCGGCTGGAGAAAGCATGGTTCCTCCTCCTGAATCCGTTTCAACAGTTGAAGCCGTGCAGCAAAAGTGGAGGCGCAGTGTCTCAGCTGTTGGATCAGTGGTTGCGGTTCAAGGGGTGATGGTGAGTCCCGAAATCCCTGGAAAAGTGGTATCCTTTTCCTTTGAGTCCGGTGAGTGTGTTGAAGCGGGACAGGTTTTGGTCGAACTGGACGCATCGACTGAAAGAGCCCAACTGAAGTCAGCGGAGTCCTCTTTCCGTTTGGCCCAGATCAGTCTAGACCGGTCCCGGGAGTTACTCGCACGGGATGCGGTTGCCAAGTCCGACTTCGATGCAGCTGAGGCACAGGCTCAACAGGCCGAGGCCCAGGTTGAGAACCTGCGGGCAGTGTTGGCCAAAAAGACCATTCGGGCGCCCTTTTCCGGACGTTTGGGCATCCGGCAAGTGAATCTCGGGCAGTTTGTCGGGAGCGGAGCTCCTATCGTGTCGATCCAAAGTATTGATCCGGTTTTTGTGGATTTCTATGTCCCCCAGCAACGTTTGGCGTCTGTCAAAGAAGGTTATGAGGTCGAAGTGAAATCAGACCTTCAGACGGAGGTGCTCCGGGGATCTGTCTCAGCTGTTGCCGCGGAGATTGATGAGGCAACCCGTAATGCCCGGGTGCGTGCGTCCCTGCCGAGTCCTGACGGGATATTGCGCCCCGGAATGTTTGTGCGGGTGAGGGTTTATGAACCTGTGGAGGCTGAGGTGACGGCGATCCCGGTTACATCGGTGGTGTACGCTCCCTATGGGAATTCGGTGTTTGTAGTGGAGGAAAACGAGGCGGGCGCGACGATTGCGCGGCAGCGTTTTGTCCGGCTCGGAGAAGTCCGTGGCGACTATGTTCAGGTATTGCAAGGGGTGAACTCCGGAGAGCAGATTGTGAGCAACGGGGCGTTCAAGCTTCGCAACAATGCCAAAGTGAAAGTAGACAATTCGAGCAATCCTGAGATCCAGCTCGATCCGAAACCTTCTGAAGCCTGATGCGTAGCGGAAAATCCAATCGGGCTATTGACATGAAAACCCATTCGAAAGCTTTTACGGACGTCTTCATACGGCGTCCGGTTTTGGCAATTGTTGTCAACCTGGTGATTATTATCGCCGGGGTGCAAGCCTACAATTCGCTGACTGTCCGGCAGTATCCCCGCAATGAGAATGCGGTGATTTCGGTGAGTACGGTTTACGTTGGCGCGAATGCCGACTTGGTGAGGGGCTTTATCACCACTCCATTGGAAAGGGCCGTGGCATCGGCTGACGGGATTGACTACATCGAGTCCACGAGTTCGCAGAGTATTTCGACCATCCGGGCTCGTTTGAAGCTTAACCATGACGGGAACAAGGCTTTGGCGGAGATCAGTACGAAAGTGGACCAGGTCCGTGGAGATCTTCCTCCCGAATCCCAGATTCCGGTGATATCGATTGAAACGGCGGATTCAGGCTTTGCATCGGCCTATCTGCGCTTCAATTCCAGCATTCTGGAGTCGAATGAGATCACAGATTATCTGACCCGTGTAGTGCAGCCGCGGCTGACAGCAGTGCCGGGTGTGCAGCGGGCGGAAATTCTCGGTGGACGGGTGTTCGCGATGAGGATTTGGCTCGATCCGGACCGTATGGCGGCTCTCGGAGTTAGTCCGGCCCAGGTGCGTCAGGCGCTTGCCGCCAACAACTATCTGGCGGCCATCGGGCAGACCCGTGGAGCACTGGTGACCGTGAATTTGTCGGTCAACACGGATTTGCGTAGCCCGGAGGAGTTCCGGCAGCTTGTGATCCGTGAGGAAGGTGGTGCGATTGTGCGGCTGGGGGATATTGCCGAGGTGGTGTTGGGCGCCGAAGACTATTCCTACGATGTTCGGTTCTCGGGGCAGAGTGCCGTGTTTATTGGGATCTATGTGATGCCGAATGCCAATACCTTGGATGTGATCCGGGGCATCCGGAATGAGATGGACCAAATTGAGAAGGATCTACCTGTCGGAATCGAAGGTGGAATTGCCTACGACTCCACTTTGTATATCGAGGACGCAATCAGCGAGGTTTACCATACTTTGGGTGAGACGCTCCTGATTGTGGTGGTGGTGATCTTCCTGTTTTTGGGAACCTTCCGGTCCGTTCTGGTTCCGGTTGTGGCGATTCCGGTTTCGCTGATCGGAGCCGTCTTTCTAATGCAGTTGTTCGGGTTCAGTATCAACCTGCTCACCCTTTTGGCGATTGTTTTGTCGGTTGGGCTCGTGGTGGACGATGCCATTGTGGCGGTGGAGAATGTGGAGCGGCACATGCGAATGGGAAAAAAGCCATTCGATGCAGCTATTCATGCGGCCAGGGAGCTTGTGGGTCCGATCATCGCGATGACGATAACCCTTGCTGCTGTTTATGCACCGATTGGCTTGCAGGGCGGGCTTACCGGGACCTTTTTCCGGGAATTTGCATTCACCTTGGCCGGGGCGGTGTTGATCTCCGGCATGGTGGCCCTGACATTGTCTCCGATGATGGCATCGAGGATGCTGCATCAGGACGAGTCCGAACGTGGACTTGCCGGACGGATTACCAGAGGATTTGACCGTCTGCGTGCAGCATATGGAAGGTGGCTGGATGGTGCGTTGGAGGCCCGTGGTTTTGTGTATGTGCTTTGGGTTGTGCTCGGTCTCTTGGCGGTGGCGATGTTCATGCTTTCTCCCAAGGAGCTCGCCCCATCTGAGGATGAGGGATTCCTGTTCTCGATTGTGCAGACGCCGCCTAATCCCACCTTGGAGCAGTCTCTGCATTATACCGATCAAATCTATGAGTTGATCTCCGCGATCCCCGAATACGCATACGGATTTCAGATCACGTTGCCGAGTATGGGGATGGCGGGTATTGTGATGAAACCGTGGAGCGAGCGGGATCGGCATGTGTCCCAGATTCTGCAGGAGTTGCAGAGCAAAGCCAGTGGAATAACAGGTGTGAGTGCGATGATTGTGAACCCTTCTGCCCTGCAGAGTGGGGGGCAATTTCCGGTGGAGTTTCTGATCGCATCAACGGCTGACACCGAGCAGATTCTGGACTTTGCCAAACAAATCCAGTTGCGGGCGGTTGATAGCGAGCTCTTCGCTTTTCCTCCGATCATCGATGTGAAATACGATCAGCCACAGGCCGAAATTGTGATCGATCGGGACAAGGTGGCCGCGCTGGGACTCAACCTGCAGCAGATCGGGCAGGATCTTGGGGCTGCGGTTGGAGGCAATTTCGTGAACCGGTTCAACATTGACGGTAGAAGCTACAAGGTCATCCCTCAGATCTCGAGACAACACCGTCTGTATCCAGAGCAGCTTGAGGATATCTATGTCAGCGGGCCCATGGGCCGCATGATTCCCCTGAGCACGGTGGCCACCATCGATTATAAGGTTCAGCCCCGTTCATTGAATCGTTTTCAGCAGCTTAACGCGGTGAAGATTTCGGGTGTTTCGATCGCTCCGCTCGACAAGGCTTTGAGGTTTTTGGAAGAAACCGCGGCCGAAATTCTTCCACAAGGGTATTCGATCGACTACACGGGGGAGTCGAGGCAGTTGAGAAAGGAAGGTGGCAATAGCCAATTCCTGCTGACCTTCGGTTTTGCGGCACTGCTGATTTTTCTGGTGCTCGCGGCTCAGTTCAACTCATTCCGCGACCCGTTTATCATCCTGGGGGGGTCTGTCCCTCTGGCCATGTTTGGAGCTCTGATCTTTACTTTCCTGAAGATGCCAAATCCCAATCTGCCGTCGTGGACCGATGGATGGACAACCACCTTCAATATCTACACTCAAGTTGGGCTCGTCACACTGGTGGGACTCATTTCGAAGAACGGGATTTTGATTGTCGAGTTTGCCAATCAGCTGCAGATTCAGGGGGCCACCAAGCTGAAGGCGATCCGTGAGGCCTCGCTGACCCGGTTCCGTCCGGTTCTCATGACAAGTTTTGCGACGGTCTTTGGTCATTTTCCGCTGACGCTCGTGTCAGGACCCGGTGCGGAAGCCCGGAACTCGATTGGCCTTGTTTTGGTCGGCGGTATGGCAATCGGCACCTTTTTCACCCTGTTTGTCGTTCCCGCTCTTTATGTGCTGATTGCAAAAGAGCACCGGTCCAATCCGGATCATATCCTTTCCGAAAACGATGAGGAGATGGTCCAATCCTCATGACAGCCAATCCAGCTTACCACCGTATTGCAATGAACTCACGTTTCTCAAAAGGAATATTGCTTCTGTTTGGATGCCTATGCGCCGGACATGGAGCTGATTCGATTCCCGCAACGCTCGATTTGTCTTCGGCGACGGCTTATGCATTGGAGCACAACTACGCGATCCGCATGGCGAAGGAGCGGATCCGCGAGCAGGAGGGGATGATTGTCGAGGTAAAAGCGTCGGTTTTGCCAAACGCATCGATTCAGAGTTCCTACAGCCGAACCGATGAATCGCTGGTGAGCGGCCCCAATAGCGATCAGAATTGGTCGGTTGCCCTTCAGGTTTCGCAGCTTATCTATTCGGGGGGGGGCGTATCCGCCACCCTGGACGCGCAGCGTTTGACCCGCGAAGCTTCGTTGCTGGATCTGCGCGCGACCGTTGATCAGGTATTGGCTCAGGTGCGGGGCGCCTATTACGATGTGATTCTTGCGCGCAATCGGATTGCGGTTCAGGAGCAGAACGTCCGTTTGCTTGAAGAGCAGCTGGCAAATGCACAGAGCCGTTTTGATGCGCAATCGGTATCCCGTTTCGATGTGTTAAGGGCGGAAGTGGAGCTGGCAAATGCACAACCTCCACTCATTCGCTCGAGAAACGCGCACCGGATTGCGGTGGATGAATTGTTCCGGGTCATTGGATTCAACCGGTCGGACTACGTTGGAGTGATTCCTCAGGTCGCGGGAGATTTGGACTTCACTCCGGTCGAGGCGGAACTGGAGTCAGCACTGAGTCAAGCACTGCAGAATAGGCCGGAGTTACTCTATCTTGACGTGATGAGAAAGGCAAGGGAAGCCGGTGTGCGGATTGCCCGTTCAAACTACCTTCCGAATCTGTCGGTTTTCGGGGGATACGAGTGGGTCAAAGATGGTATGTCCGATCGGGTTGCGGATTCCAATGATGGTTGGAGGGTTGGGATTCAGTCCTCTTGGGCAATCTTTGACGGCAGGGCCACCGAGGGGCGGGTGATTCAGGCCCGTTCTCAGGTCCGCCAGGTTGAGCTTCAGCTCGCGGATCAGCGGGTGGCTGTTGAGCTTGAGGTTAGGCGTGCGATCTCCTCGCTACAGGAGGCATTGGAATTGACCGAATCGGCGGGAAAGGTGGTTGACCAGGCGGAGGAGGCTTTGCGGTTGGCGGATGCCCGCTACAATGCAGGATCGGCCACTCAATTGGATGTGTTGCAGACACGGGTGGCTTTGACTCAGGCCCGGACCAATCAGCATGAGGCGAATTACAGTTACCTGATGGCGGAGTCAGCGCTCCGGAAAGCATTGGGCGAGACCCGTTGAAATTGCCAAGAAAAAAGGCACCTTCCGCAAGAAGGTGCCTTTGAAATGCCAAAAGTGCTGGATTCAGTGATCAGGCAGGAACCTTTGGTAGTTCGGCCGGCAGGTCAATTTGTTTGGTTGTTTTGCGTTTGACGCGAATCAACCGGGATCTCCTGCGTAGCTTGCGGTCCAGTTTTTCCACCATGATGTCGATCGATTTGTAGAGATCATCACTCACTTCCCTCACGATCATGGGTTTGCCGTTGATTTCAATGTGTCCCTTGGCCCAAAGTTCCCTTTCACTCGTCGAGATGATATCACATCCGAGTTCCACGCGGAGACGCTGAATCCGATCTTCATGGTTAAAAAGCCTTTCACATTTCGAGAGAACGGCATTTTTCAGAGCATCGGTCAGTTCGAGGTGGTTCCCTGAGATGATGATTTCACTATTATTCATGATTATCCTTTGTTTTCCTTAGTTCAGGTTTAGGAGAAATGGTCTCGCCAACACGGCAAGATGGTGGAAATACTCTTTTTGAATGAACGCGCCCTCTAACAGCCTTAACGCTTTTGGCACGCTGGTGATTTCCGGTGGATCGTCTGGTATCGGGAATGAATTCATCAGACTGTTCTTGAAGCATAGTCCGACTGCCCGGGTTTTCAACCTTTCCCGAACGAAACCTGACTTTTCAGACGGAATTTACAATGGGGACCATCTATCAGTGGATTTTACGGATCGTGTCGCTTTGGATGCGGCCTGCACGGACTTGGTCAAGCGACTTGAAGCCGTCCCCGGCCCGGTCCTGTTGGTGAACAACAGTGGCTTTGGATCATTTGGAGTATTCAATGGCGCCGATGTGGAAAGGGATGGTTGCATGATAGATGTGAATGTGCGTGCGCCCATGGTGCTCACCGGTCGGCTTTGGCATATTCTGAAGGAGCGCGGTGGAATGGTGGTGAACATTTCATCCACGGCTGCCTATCAACCGACCCCGCTTTTTGCAACCTATGGGGCGAGCAAAGCCTTTCTCGCACACTGGAGTCTGGCGTTGTGGAGGGAGAACCTGGGAACGGGGCTCCATGTGCTCACGGTTTGTCCGGGACCGACATCGACTTCATTTTTCCGGAATGCGGGGTTCCGCGAGCGTCCGAACGTTGGCCGTGGCATGGGCCCGGAGCGGGTTGCACGCATGATATTGGAAGCGGTCCGCCAAAAAAAGGTGCTATTGGTTTGCGGATTCCGGAATCGCGTTATTGCAGCATTTGCCGGGGTGCTTCCAAAAGTGTGGGTCACGCGTCTGGCGCATTGGCTTGTGAAAAGTTTCGATCTCGAACGCTTCAAACACCGGAAGGAATCGGCCTGACGATAACGGATCTACCAATGGGTTTCAGTTTGGGCAAATCATATGGAATGTCCGGGTCCTCGCATTAGTGGGGAACCTATTGATTCAGGGGAAGGGAGAAGCAAACCTTCAGTCCCCGAGGATTGACTTGTTCGGCGTGCATCGATCCTCCGTGTAAATCGATAATTCCTCTGGCTATGCTGAGACCGAGCCCGGAGCCTCCGGAGCTTTGTGACCGGGACTTGTCTGCGCGGTAAAATCGCCTGAATATCTCTGACAGTTCGGAGGATGATACCCCAGGGCCGTTGTCGGCGACGGAGCACAAGAGCTGATGGTGTTCGGGTGTGGCGTCCATGCGGATCCGGATTTCGGAATCCTGTCCCGCGTAGCGGATCGAGTTGTCGATCAGATTCGAGAAGACCTGGGAGATTTTGAGCGAATCGACCCGGACGATCGTTTCCCATCCGTTCCCTTCCTCGATGATCGTCAGATCGGGATTATCGGTCCGATACGATTCCACCAGGGGTTTCACGACGGTCGATATGGATTGATCGGATTTTTTCAAGTAGTCCGTCTCCGCAGTCATACGCGAGAGGGTCAGCAGGTCTTCGACCAGCAAATGAAGGCGTTCCGCGTTGGATTGAATCTTCCCGACGAATCGCATGATGGTGCCGGGGTCGAGTGTGTCCATGTCCTCACTCAGGGTCTCCGAAAATCCTTTGATAATGGTGATGGGGGTCTTGAGTTCGTGGGACACGTTGGCGACAAAATTATCTTTTACGGTTTCCGCATGTTTCAACGGGGTAATATCGTGCAGTACGAACAGGATCGACCCCCGGGGGCTATCCGGAGTCGGTGGCAGCCGGTTGGAGTTGATGTCAAACCAGCGGTCTTTCCCGTTTCCTTCCCACTTCACGGAATCCCTTTTAGGGCCCTTTGTCGATTTGGATTGGTAAACACAGCGTAGCAGATTGGATGAGGAAACGCAGCTCTCGATCGGGAGCCCGGTCATGGGATTCCCATTGTTGAAGCAGTCTCGCGCCGCTTGGTTGTCATGAACAATGTCATTCGAAGGATCCAGCGAGAACACGATTCCAGGGATGCTCTCGATGAGGTTACGGAGTTCCTCCCGATTGTCTTCGCACGCTTTTTTTTGTGTGCGCTCGTTTGTCAATGCTTCGGAGTAAGCATGGATGATGCGATCCATGCCCATGTGCCGAATGAGACCGGATTCTGTTCCCTCGAGATAAGGATGCCTGTTTTCGAGGGCTTCGGCAAACTCGCAGAGGATTCGCCTCTCGAGTTTGCGTTGCCAGAGCATCCGGATAAGGATTCCTCCCAGCACGACCACGGTTAGGATCAGGATCCACATGCGAAGGGCGTTACGGTTCGGCAGGGATTGTGTATCCCACTCCCCTGACGGTTTTGATGATGTCCCCTTTGGGTTCGAGTTTTTCACGAAGCCTGCGAACATGAGTGTCCACAGTTCGTGTTTCGACATCCGCGTTGTAGTTCCAGACGTGAGTCAAAAGCGACTCGCGGGTGTGCACTTTTCCGCTGCGTGTCATCAGAATGTGAATGAGCCGGAACTCTGTGGCGGTGAGGACCACTTCTTTTCCATCCACTTTAACAGTATGGCTGTCCGGGTTGATGCAAACTCCGCCAATTGAAATCTCCTGAAGTGCTTTCTCCGACCGGCCGGATACACGCCTGAAAATCGAGCGGATCCTAAGGATCAACTCCATGGTATTGAACGGTTTAGTGATGTAATCATCCGCTCCTGCTTCCAGTCCTTTTACCCGGTCGGGCGAATCGCCTTTTGCCGTGAGGAAGATGATCGGAATGGATTCGAAGTCGGAATTGGACCGGATCATCTTGCAGAGTTGGATGCCGTTCAACTCTGGCATCATGATATCGAGGATGATGAGATCCGGAAGAAACTCTTTGACCGCCCCAAGGATTTGAAGGGGGTTGTTGGAAACCCGGACTTCGAACCCTTCGTTTTTGAGTTTGTACTCGATGAGTTCGGTGACGTCAGGTTCGTCATCGATGACCAGAATTTTTTTTCCTGAAGGGGGAGTTTTCACTTAGTATGGAGTTGGAGTACGATTTGCGGTCACGCCGATGTCAACCATGTAAATTTGGAAAAACACGGGAAGCTTGAATTTTACGTGATTTGCGAAGTCAGTCCCGCGAGTGACGGGTTTGATGGGTACCCAACCAATGTTATAAGTTGTCCGGCCTCCTGAGCAGAATGGATAAGCGTCGTATCTGAAGCGCATGAGTGTCGAAATGGTCAATGGGGTATAGCCTCATGATCAGCAGCAGAGGAGAGATCAGGACCGAAGGATGATTTCGGGTGGGAGTGGGGTTGCAGTATTATGCTATCTCATTGACAATTTCCCGTCTGTGTATGGTACTCAGTAAATGGACGTGAGGGGATGGGGCCTCGTCGATCGACGACGTGATTTGAAATGATGAGTTTAAGTCGGCACATGCATGGTATCGCCTGTTTGGCTTGCGGAGTGATCGTCTCATCGTTCCTGTACGGTGAGGACCGGTTTAGCGGTACCGTTGAGAACCCTGAAGCCGGTGTTCGTTTCACCATTCCGGAGGGATGGCATGGGGAACTCTCGGGTGATGTGTTGATCATGCGTTCTCCTGATGTATCCTTCACGATCTTGCTCATCGAGCATCAGCATTCGGATTTGATTAGTCTGAGGCATGAGTTGGAAAAGGGCGTGAATCAGGACGGGTTTTGTTTGGAGCTGATGGGGATGGTGTCTCCGTTTGGAGTGGGGGGCTTGTCGGCCCAGTACCAAGGCTCGGTCAGGTCGCGTGAAACATCCGCCTATCTGGTGTCGTTGTTGCATCCCTTTGGACGAGGGTTGAGCATCATGGGAATCGGGGATGCCCACGAAATGAACCGCGAATGGATTGAGCTTGTGAATGATTTTGCGGACTCATTCGAGTTTACCGATCCGGATCAAATGGATGTGAGGCATTCCTGATCGTCATTGAGTCGTAGCTTGACGGGGGCACGGATTTGAATGTAGAGTTACCCAAGGAAGATGGCACGGTTTTGGCCGGCTTGAACCATATCTGAGAATACCGGAGCGATTTTGACACCCATAGTGAAATTTCCGTTGCCATACATTTATCCGCGGTGGGCGGTGGGTATTCTGCTTTTTTGTTCGGTTTGGTTTGTATGCCGCGCGGAGCAAGTGGATTGGGAATCGAGGTGGACTGACCTAGATCGACTGTCCAGAGAAAAACCGGGTGAGGCATTGGCAGAAGCGATCAGATGGCTTGAGGATGAAGGGACGAAGCCTGAAGATGCAGAGCATGAACTTCAGTTGTTACTGAAGATTGCGCGTTTGGAGCACTCGATGCGTGGTTCCAAGAGTGCGTTGGGTCGACTGAAGCGTGCTGAAACGATAGCAAGGGAGATGAATGCTCCCGGCTTGCTGGCGGAGACATTGGATCTGTTGGTTTTAAATCACGCCAGAAACGGAGATATTCGGAAGGCGCAATCATACTTGGATGAAGCGATGGCACTGCGGAAGCGCATGGATCCGCCCCGCAACATGGGGCATTCCTTGTATGCGAAGGCGATTACCCATTGGTTTGAGGGGGATTATGCCGAATCCCTCGCCTGTGGGATTGAAGGTATCCGTCTCTATAAGCAGGGCGACAGCGATGATTCGACGGCGGCTCATCTCTATAACGCTTTGGGCATCACGTCCTATTATCTGGGAGACTATGTCCGAAGCATGGACTACTATGAAAAGTCGATGGAACTGCACCAACGGCTAGGCAATCGTGTGGCTGAGGCCGCGTTGCTCAGTAATATTGGCGAGGCTCTCGCGCGCCAGGGAGAATTGGAGCGCGCGTTGGATTACCATCGGCGTTCGTATGCGATGGAGAATGATCTGGGCAATATAAGAGGGGTGGCGTATTCGCTCAATGTGATCGCCGAGACCATGGGAGGGCTCAAGCGTTACGCCGAGATGCGGGACTATGCAAAACAGGCGTTGGTTTTGCATGGTAATCTTAGCAATCCATGGGGGGAAGCCTACTCTCACCGTTTGATAGGGGAGGCCGAAGGGAAGCTGGACAACTGGTCGAATGCCAGATCCCATTTGGAAAGCGCTATTCGCATCAGCGAGTCCATTCAGGCACGGGAGCACCTCAAAGAAGCGCATCGGGTGATGTCGAGTGTTTACGAGCGCTTGGATGATCCCTCGTCGGCTCTTCACCACTATCGCCAGTTCAAGGAGGTGAGTGATGAGATTCTGAACCGCGAAAGCCAGGAGCGGATCAAGGAATTGGAGGTCCGTTTTGAGACAGAAACCACCCGGGAGCATTTGGAGTATGTACAGAAAGAGGCGAGTCTTCAATCGGCCCAGTTGGGCGCGGAGCGTCTCATGAGACGCGTAATGGTGGTGGGAGTGCTCTTGATGGGAGTTTTCGTCGCTGCGATTGGCGTTTTGTATGCACTGAAGCGGCGGGCAAATGCGGAGATTGAATCCAAGAATCGGGCGCTTGCGAAATTGAATGGTGAGCTCGAGCGTATTGTGGAGCAACGAACGGCTGATTTGAGGCAGGCGAATGCAGGGCTTGAAGCGGCAAAGACACGTATCGAAGAGGCCGATCGCTTGAAATCCGAGTTCCTGATGCTGATGTCCCATGAGTATCGAACGCCCCTGAACATCATACTTGGGTTTGCGGGTTTGCTTCACAAAACCGTTGATCCGGAGGCTCAGAGTATGACACAGGCGATCCTTTCGAGTGGCCAACGTCTCAACGAACTGCTCACGCGGATTCTTGACTTTTCGGAGTTTGACACGGGAGATCAGATTCCTGATCCGGAGTCGCTGGATTTGCACGCGTTGGTGGAGGGAACCTGCCAATCCTTCAGAAGGCGTGCGGATGAGAAGGCACTACGTTTCAGGACAATTGTTGCGGATGACACTCCTCTGGAATTTGTCGGTGACCGTCGGCGCCTCACTATCATCCTCAAGGAGGTGATCGACAATGCGGTGAAGTTTACGGACTCAGGATGTGTGACCGTTCGTGTGTATGGTGGAGGAAAGGAGCGGGCTCCCGTTCCATCGGCTGTGTTCGAGGTTAGCGATAGTGGCCCTGGTATAGCCCCGGAGGTGATGGTTCAGCTATTCCGTCCGTTCACTCCGGGAGATGCTTCGCTGAAAAGGAGCAAGGATGGGGTTGGCTTGGGTTTGGTGATGGCTCAGCGATTGGTTGAGCACCTTGGAGGTGAGCTGTCCTATTCGGGCGCCCCGGGAGTTGGCTCGACCTTCAAGATATGGATTCCATCGCTTTCAAGCCCTTCCTTGACTGCGGCTGAGCTTTATTCCGGCAAGGTAGCATCCCGCTGCTAAAATCACGATAGTTGCTGATGTCGGAAGGTCGGTCTGCCATGAGAGCGCGAATCCGGCGAGTGAGACAACTCCGGTTAGCATGCAGCTGCGTATCATGAGCGTCCGTAGCGAATAGGTGTGCGGCAGCAGCGTGGCGGCGGGTAAGGTCATCAGTGCGATGACAAGAAGAATACCCGAACTTGCCAGCATGACGACAACGGCTATCGCCACGAAAGCGAGCGTTGCGGTTCGGAGAAGCTTCACTTTCACCCCATGGAGTTGGGCAAACTCAGGATCAAACGCCATCATTTCGAGTATCGGATAGGCATACGATACAATTCCGATGAGGACCAACCCGAATCCTGCTGTCAGCCAGAGGTCGGAGCCTGTTACAAGCAGGACGTTTCCGAAGAGATAGGAGGCTGGATCATGGTAGCCTGGCGTGCGATGCATGGCGATCATGCCGATGGCCATGCTAACCGTCCACACGAGACTGATCGCAATGTCCGAGCGGTTGGGGAACCGGTGACTGATTTCACTGACAATCCATGCTGATAAAACCCCAGAGACGAGCCCACCTGAGAAAGGCGTAATCCATGCCCATCCGGTGAGATGGTTCAGGAAGATCCCGATCCCCACTCCTCCGAGCACTGCGTGTGCAACTGCGGCGGCGAGATACGATATCCGGTTAACCACAATCCATGATCCGACGATGCCAGCAGGAATCGCGGAAAAAGCGATCGTGATGGCCGTAAGTGCGAAAAACGCCACTTGTGGTGAAGTCATCCAATCTTGAAATGCAATCATGTGGTCGAAAAAACTGTCATGCGCTGATGCGGTTATCCCGAAGCAGTCAACTTGTTATGATGGGAGACGTTGCAGCTTCCGTTGTCATGATCGACCCACCGGAGCTTTCCGCCGTAGAGTTCGCGCAGAAGTGTGGCATCGAGTTCATGGGTGTGGTGCGTCCATACTGCCCGATTGACGCAGAGAACCTGACGAAACATGGCATAAACGAAGGAAATATCATGGGTGACTACGAGCAACATACATTCGCTTTGGATGCGAAGCAGTTCTTCCTTGAATGCGTTCTCCACTCTGGGATCGGCATGAGCGAGCGGTTCATCCAGAATCAGAAGGCGGGGGTTGCCAACCAACGCCCTTGCAACGAGGGTGCGTTGTTTTTGCCCCGATGACAGATTGTGAAAGGACGTGTGCCGTAAATCCAGGAGTCGAAACCGGTCAAGGAGGTCATCCACGCGGTTTCCCTTGTGCGGTTTGCCCGATGCTCGACCGGCTGCCATTTTAAGAACTTGCTCCACTGTGATGGGAACCAATGGATTGACTTGCTGGATTTGCGGAACGTAAGCCACTCCTTCTTTGATGCCGGAGGGGTTTTTCCCAAAAACTCGGATGTGCCCTTTTTGAGGAGTCAGGAGCCCGAGCATCAATCTTACCAGTGTGGTTTTGCCCCCACCATTTGGTCCTATGATACAGTAGGAATTCCCGGACGATATTTGGAATGATGCGTCCTGAATAATTGGAGTGTCATTGTATGCGAATGATACTCCATCGAACTCGATACCACTAAACGAAGCAGTCATGTTTCCGGATCCTTGGAGTAATGGTTGAGAAGGACGTTCCTGAGACGCTCCATCATCCCGAAGTAATCGGTGGACAAGGGGTCGATGACCTCGGCTGGCAGTCCGATCCGGGATGCAAGCCTGCGGATGGGGGGGGTGTCAAATTGCGGCTGAATGAGCATGCAGGCAATCATTTGTTCTTTTGAGGGGCTCATCATGTCAGCGATTTTTCGGGCAGATGGGCTCTTCCCTTCACTTTCGATGGCGAGTTGCTTCAGACCATAGGCGTCGGCGTAATAGCCAAAGGCGGCATGGTAGCTTAGCAGGGTAGCGCCATACATTGGCCGCAGGACAGAAAGGTTGGTCTCGTGGAGATTCTCGAGTCGTTCAACCAAATCTTTGGAGTTTGCCGCAAGGGCATCGGACGCAGATGGCAGTTCTTTTGCGAGGGCGGCCTCAAGCGCTTGTGCCATGTGAATCATGTTGAGAGGATCCATCCAGATGTGAGGGTCCTCCGTTGTTCCGGTATGGCAGTTCGGTGTGTGGTGGTGATCTGCGTGGTCGTGCGCGGACCCCATGGCGATCCGCCGGATTCCGTCTTCAAGATGCACGATGATCAGCTTCGGGTTGCGGTTTTGCAATGAATCGGCAATCTGCTCTTCAAACGGCAGGCCAATGGTCAGGAATACCCGGGCTTCGAGCAGCTTGGAAACAGTTTTGGCGGTGATCGATGAGAATTCATGATTGGATCCTTCGGGGAGTGCTGTGATCACATCAACCTTGTCCTCCCCAATCTCGCGTGCAAGAAAAGCGGCCGCTGGCATGCCCGCACCGATGGTGATTCTATCCACTGATGTCGATGCTTCGCCCGAAGCGTCATGGATACAAAGTCCTGCCACAACAAGGAGAAATGAAACCAGCCCTTGAAATGGGATACCCCGCATGCGCTTGAAGAATGGAAAACCCTGAATCATATGTGTTCCCATTTGCGATAGCTCTGATTGCTCCAGCTGTCAACTGTGAGCCCATTGTGCATCTCAGTAGAGGCGTTCACATGGCCGACTCGGGATGGTCATGACAGAAAGGCTGATTCCCCGATTTTGGGTCCGGATTTGCTCAGATTTAAATGGCGTTCAAAAATAACACGCTCATCCGATGGCAAACATCAGGTGACGGCCAATGGCGATATTCAGCAGAATGTGTGTGGGATTTTTATTTATTTCTATCTGAATAAAACCTTTATCTCATTCGGTTGAGAAATTCCAATTCGTGTGATATTCGCTGGCAATAATACAACGGAACATAAACACTATAAACCAGATTTCTTAAAATTAATTACGATATATTACCTATCTCAAAGGGTTTTGGGTTTGAGATTTTAATACTAACATTAGAAACAGGGGGTATTATGCTTTATTGTCGGAGTAGAATTTTGCTAGTCTGTAGGCTCTACCCTAAAACAAAGTATGATCAAAACTACTATAACGAAAAGCAGAAGGGCTTGGCTTATGGCCCCCCTTCTCATGTGCGTAGGCGCATCCGTAAACTCGCAGGATATGGTCGAGAATGAGGAAGATGTCTACATACTGAATCCGTTCGTGGTGGAATCCTCCGGAAACGTAGGATACCTTGCCACGAGCACACTGGCTGGAACGCGTCTGAATACCCAATTGAAAGACGTTGGCTCCGCCATTTCGGTTGTCACGAAGGAGTTCATGCAGGACACCGGAGCGACAAACAACGAAACGTTGCTTGTTTACACCATGAACACGGAAGTGGGCGGTGTTGGAGGTAACTTCACCAACGTGAGCAATGGCGCATCCTCATATGAAGGGATGACAACCTTCCTCACGCCTCATTCCAGCACACGTGTCCGCGGTCTTTCCGCTGCGGATAACACCCGGGACTATTTCGTGACTGAAATTCCATGGGATGGATTCAATGTCGATCGCGTCGACTTGCAGCGTGGGCCGAACTCGATCCTTTTCGGTTTGGGTTCTCCTGCGGGTATCATCAACACCGACCTGAAGGATGCCGATTTCGGCAAGAACTTCGGTGAGGTGGAAGCCCGTTATGGTCGCTTCGGATCCTACCGTGGGGCGCTCGATGTCAACCGCATCATCATGGACAACGAGTTGGCGGTTCGTGCAGCTGTGCTCTATGCCGATACCAAGTATCAGCAGAAGCCAGCCTACGCGGAAGACGAACGTTATTATGCCGCTGTTAAGTATGAGCCTTCCTTCCTGAAGAAAGGTTCGGCCCGTACTACTTTGCGCATGAACGCGGAAGTCGGTGATCTCACCAGTAACCGTCCTCGTACGGTCACTCCGGCTGACATGATCACGCCTTGGTTTGGCGCGATGAACAAGCTCACGATTGATCCGTATGACAATCAGGATACGGAATCGGAACGTCCCAACTCCGCTTGGGAGTTCGAGCAGTACGCGAGCGGTAATGCCAATCCAAACTATAGCCCGTATATTGGTAACTTCGGACAACTCTTTGGTGGGGTTTTGGCTTACTTCGAGCAGCCGGACTCTTCGAACATGGCCCGCTATTACGGAGAACCGGAACACGTGAACGGACACACTCCGCATGGTAACCGTGTCGGTGGTGTCGCACCCGCGCTTTTGCGTTCGGTCGCGGACTATTCTGTTATCGCGAGCAACTTGAATCTGCCGTTCTCTGAGGCTGGCGGTTACAAGACGAAGTATCTCTCCGATCCTTCAATCTTCGACTTCTATCATAAGCTGCTGGATGGTCCGAACAAGAAGGAGTATCAGGAATGGGATTCCTTCAACGTCAACCTCTCCCAAGGGTTCTTTAATGAGAAGGTTGGTTTGGAGTTCGTCTATGACGATCAGAACTATTCCAACATCTTCTTGGGTCTGTTGAACAACGAACGCCAGAATATCTACATCGACATCAATCATAACATGCCCGATGGCAGCCCGAATCCAAACGTGGGACGTCCGTTTGTTACGGACTCTGGTCGTTATGGAAATGGTCAGCAATACAGTCAGCGCGAGAGCACCCGTTTCTCGGGATTTGTTGATCTCGACATCGGCGACATCACCCAGAAGGAAAACCTCCTGACCAAGATCATTGGACGCCATGTGTTCAGTGGAGTGTATGCCAATCAGGGTCGCAGCGTCTATCGCGAGGAGTTCCAGCGTTATGCTACGGATGGCGCATTCGGAGACTTGATTGGAATGCACGGTATTGATGATAACCGTCGCCAGATCAACACCGTCCATTACTTGGGCGATTCGATGATGAGTGCAACTTCCGCATCGGGTGCGCATCTCCCACGGTTGTCAAAGGTTCAGAAGCCCGAAGACGGTTCGATCTATATCTTCGATACGCATTGGAATGCAAGCGGTGTCGATTATGAAGCACCTTGGGTGAATCCCCGCACGGGCGTTGAAATGACCGAGGCAGACAATCCGGCCAACTATGTGGGATGGGTGAATGTGCCCTTCAACGTGTTGGATACCACTGATCCGGACGAACATGTTCCCACGATCACTCAAGCCAACCGCATCAAAGACGAAGTTGAATCAACTGTCTTCGTTTGGCAGGGTTACCTGTGGGATGGCGCGATTGTTGGTACATACGGATGGCGCGAAGACACCGCCCGCAATTGGAGCATGACCGCACCGCTGTATGATGACCGTACCGTCAACATGACGGATTTCAAAATCCGTGGTAAGGAAGGATCGGAGCAGAGCGAAGAAACGACCAGCTACAGCATTGTTGCCCACATCAATGATCTCGTTGGTGACCGCCTCCCGGTTAACTTCAGCGTGTTCTACAACAAGGGTGAAAACTTCCAGCCAGCTGCTGGTCGTGTTGACATTCTTGGAAGAGGACTGCCGGCTCCTTCCGGTGAGACTGAGGACTATGGTTTCATGATCTCGACCAAGGACAACCGTTACGCTGCACGCGTGAACTGGTATGAAACGACGGTCGCAAACGACGCTAACAATAGCTTCAATGCATGGCCTGCCGGTATCGTGGAAAACTGGGCGCACGCGTTTGCAACCCGTTTCCGTGACAATGTTGGTAATGATCCTGACTTCACTCCGAAGGATGGGATGAGTGCTGAAGCAACGGCTGCCCTCGAAGCGGCGGCTCTTGAAGCTTGGTTCGCAAACCCGCCGGAAGAAATTATTCTGGCCTGGGGTGGCAACATCAGCACTGAATCGCTCCATACCACCAATCAGACCACGAATCCTCCCAACGGATTCACCATCACGGCTGACACCATGTCAAAAGGGATGGAAGTCGAGCTGATGGCAAACCCGACCGATAGTCTGCGTATCTCGATGAACATCTCCCGGACGGAAGCCTCCTACAGCAATGTGGGTGGGACCTTCGGAGAATACATCGAAGAACGTTTGGCCTATTATCGCTCGACTGCTGCCGGTGAGATGCGTATCTGGGGAGCCGCTGGCCCAACGATTCTCGAACAGTGGGCTGACCAGGGCGGTTTCCTCGGAAACTACCAACGCTTGAAGCTGCAGGATGGCGCAGCCACTCCGGAACTTCGCGAATGGCGTTTTAATGCCGTAGCTAATTACACCTTCGTCGATGGAGCGCTCAAGGGCTTGAACATTGGTGGTGGTGTTCGTTGGCAGGATGAGATCGCGATCGGTTATCCGATGTATTATGATGACAATGGTGATCCGACCTACGACATCAATAACCCATACATGGGACCGGACGAGTGGAACTTCGACATGTGGGCCGGCTATGAGCGTCCGATCAACGACAAGATCGATTGGCGCATTCAGCTGAATGTCCGCAACGTCGGTGCAACGAATGAAGTGGTTCCAATCTCGGTGCAGGTTGACGGGTCGCCGGCAGCTGTCCGCGTAGCCCCGAACATGACATGGGAAATCACGAACACCTTCAAGTTCTGATAGTTACATGATCGGGTAACCAATCCCGCATCATTTTTGAAAGAGCTTCCGATCCCTGGGTCGGAGGCTCTTTCTCGTTCTAACATTCGAAAATTGTTTTTTTGAGCTTTTTTGTTGGCGGGTGAATTTGCTACTCTGCGGACTCTACCCTAAAACATAACATGATAAAAACTACTATAATAAATAGCAGAAGGGCTTGGCTTGTTGCCCCTCTTCTCATGTGCGTAGGCGCATCTGTAAACTCGCAGGATATGGTCGAGAATCAGGAAGACGTCTATGTGCTCAATCCGTTCGTGGTGGAATCCTCCGGAAACGTAGGATACATTGCCACGAGCACGCTGGCCGGAACCCGCTTGAACACGCAATTGAAAGACGTGGGTTCTGCCATCTCGGTTGTCACCAAGGAATTCCTCCAGGATACCGGAGCTACGAACAACGAAACGTTGCTGGTCTATACCACGAACACGGAAGTGGCGGGTGTGGATGGTAACTTCACCAATGTATCGAATGGATCGATGTCCTATCAGGGTGCCTCGACCTTTCTGACCCCTCACTCGAGTACCCGTGTCCGTGGACTTTCCGCAGCGGACAACACCCGCGACTTCTTCGTCACGGAGATTCCATGGGATGGATACAATGTGGACCGAGTGGACCTGCAGCGTGGACCAAACTCGATCCTTTTCGGGTTGGGATCGCCCGCCGGTATCATCAATACCGATTTGAAGGACGGTGACTTCACCAAGAGTTTTGGCGAGGTCGAAGCCCGTTACGGCCGTTTCGGATCCTACCGTGGTTCCTTGGACTACAACCATGTGGTTTTGGAGGACGAACTGGCTGTCCGGATCGCCGGAATGATGGGCGAGACCAAGTATCAGCAGAAACCGGCATTTTCGGAAGAGAACCGTCGTTTTGCTGCGGTGAAGTATGAGCCCAAGTTCCTCAAAAAGGGATCGGCCCGTACAACGATTCGCGTGAATGCGGAAGTCGGTGAGATTACCAGCAACCGTCCGCGTATGGTAACCCCTGGTGACAACATCACCCCTTGGTTCACTGACATGAACAAGCTGACCATCGATCCCTATGACAATATGGAAAGGGACTCGAAGCGTCCGAACACGGCATGGGAGCACAACACGTTCTCAGACGGGTCCGCAAATCCCGACTTTGAGCCATGGATTGCCAATTGGGGACAGCTGTTCGGTGGGGTTCTGGCAATATGGGATGACAATAACTCCTCGCAAATGGCCCGTTTCTTTGCGGAACCGGAACGCGTACGTGCGCATGCTCCACACCGTGATGCAAATGGAAATCTCGTGAATGTGGCTGGTGTGGCTCCATCGCAATTCCGTGCGATTGGTGGTTTCTCAGATACCGCGATTCGCCGTGGCTTGCCAAATGCATCGGATGGGGTTTACAAGAACCAGCACCTTCTGGATCCAACGATCTTTGATTTCTACCATCAGCTTTTGGATGGTGACAACAAGCGTGAGTTTCAGGACTGGGATGCCTTCAGCGTAAACCTTTCCCAAGGATTCTTTGACGAGAAGGTTGGTTTCGAATTCGTGTATGACGATCAGAATTACTCGAACAGCATCTTGAGGCTGTTGGCAAACGAACGTCAGAATATCTACATCGATATCCACCATACGCTTCCCGATGGCAGCCCGAATCCTAATGTGGGCCGTCCGTTTGTAACCGATGCCGGCCGCTACGGAAATGGAGCCGATTCCAGCCAGCGCGAGAATGTCCGGTTCTCCGGCTTTGTTGACCTCAACATTGCTGATTTGACCCGGAAGGACAACGTTTTGACCCGGATTCTGGGACGGCATGTGCTGAGTGGTGTTTACTCCACTCAGGAACGTCGTCAGTACCGTGAAGAGTTCCAGCGCTATGCGACGGATGCGGATTTCGGTAACCTGATTGGCTTTAGCAGCTACGAAGAAAACGATCGTCAGATTAACACGGTGCATTACCTTGGCGAGTCCTTGATGAATCGTTCGACCGCTTCTGGAGCAAATATTCCACGCATCAAGGCCATCCAGCGCCCGCAGAGCGGTTCGGTATATATCTTCGATTCCCATTGGAACGCGACAGGTGTGGACTATAATGCGCCATGGACCAATCCTCGCACGGGTCTTTCGACGTTGGGTAACCCCGGTAATCCTACCCGTGACCTTGTCCAGGGCGACAATCCCGCAAACTATGTGGGTTGGACTAATGTTCCATTCCGTGTTTTGGATGCAACCAATCCTGATGACCGTCCCTATACCCTCACGAATGCGACACGGATCAAGGATATTGTTGATTCTCAGGTCGCTGTTTGGCAGGGATACTTCTGGAAGGGTGCGATCGTCGGAACGGTCGGATATCGTGAAGACACCGCCAAGAACTGGTCGATTAATGCTCCGAAGAATGCTGATCGCACTGTCAACATGGATGACTTCAAGATCAGTGGCCCTGAAGAAGCGAAACAGACTGGCGAAACCACTAGCTACAGTTTGGTTGCCCACATCAATGATCTGTTAAACGATCGTTTGCCAGTAAACTTCAGTGTGTTCTACAACAGCTCTGAAAACTTCCAGCCTGCCGCTGGCCGTGTTGACATTCTCAACCGTCCATTGCCGGCTCCTTCTGGCGAAACCACTGACTACGGTTTCATGATTTCGACGAAGGACAACCGATATGCTGCGAGGTTGAATTGGTATGAGACCAAGGTGATGAATGATAGCAACAGTCAGATTGCCAATATCCATTGGGCGATCGGTATACCGGAGAACTGGGCCCATTCGTTTGCCGTGCGTTATCGTGATGGACTGATGGAATGGTCACCCAAGGATGGAATGACCCCGGAAGAGACTGTCGCTGCGCAGGCAGCATCGCTGGAGGCTTGGTTTGCAAATCCGCCCACTGCTATCATCGAGGCATGGGGTGGCGATCTCAGTGATGCGTCTCTGCGCGTGAATCATCAGACGACCAATCCTCCATCCGGTATGACCGCTACCGCAGACACCGTTTCGGAAGGTTTGGAACTCGAGTTGATGGCTAATCCGACCGATAGTCTCCGTATTTCGCTTAATGTTGCTAAGACTGAAGCTCAGCAGGCAAATGTTGGTGGGACCTATGTTGACTATGTTGAAGAACGGCTGGCATACTACCGCAACACTCCTGCCGGGGACATGCGCATCTGGTGGGGTGGAGGTGATTCGATCCTTCAGGATTGGACCAACCGTTTTCTCGGTCAGTACGAAATTATGAAGGTTCTGGAAGGGACCGCCCAACCCGAACTCCGTAAGTGGCGTGCAAACCTGGTTGTCAACTACTCCTTCCTCGATGGCGCCCTCAAGGGATTGAACATCGGTGGTGGTATGCGTTGGCAGGACAAAGTGGGTATCGGATACCCGATCATCCCGAGACCTGAAGGTGGAGTCGATTACGACATCAAAAATCCTTACATGGGTGATGCCCGAACAGACTTCGACTTCTGGGCCGGTTATGAACGTCCGCTCAACGACAAGATCGATTGGAAGATTCAGATCAATGTTCGCAATGCATTTGCGGAAAACGAACTGATCCCAATCTCGGTTCAGCCTGACGGTTCGACGGCAGCCGCTCGTGTTGCTCCGAACATGACCTGGGAAATCACGAACACCTTCAAGTTCTGAAAATCGAGTGATCGGGTGAGGTAACCCGGATCATATTGTTGCTAAGCCTCCGGCCTCAGGGTCGGGGGCTTTTTTGTGGGCGGAGCAATGGTTGTCGAATTCCTGCATCGGATGATAGGATACGGGTTGGGGTAATTGCCCTCAATGAGATATTGGGGTTGAGTTTCGGTCTCAGCGTCGATGGCTTTTCAGATTCAGGCTGCTGTCTCTGGGGGCGGGTAAGTCTGATGTGTCGGGGCACGCCCTCGTTCGAATATGCTACGGGTTCCACGGGTTGTATTCTTGCGACACTCGTGTTTTCTCTATCGCGAATGGGCAGGAGTTGTCGTCCAATGATAATACTATGGAAGAGATCCCGAATCGTCATGGAATAGTGAACGGGTGTGAAAGAGGAGGCTCCTGTCCCCTTGTTTTCCGTGTCCCGGAATCACCAAGGTCGCTTCAGGGTACCGCTGGATGAGCGCATCGATTGCATTGGGCCAGTTATCAATATCTGCATCGAACGTGTTGCCAAGTTTGGTTGAATCAGCGGATTTGACAGCACAGCCACCGAATAGAAGCTTTTTTGAATGGAAGTAGACCGTAGTATTGTCTGGCGAGTGACTGGCTCCTGGATACCAGACTTCGATGGTTTCCTCTCCGGATTTCAAAAGAAGTCCATCTTGAAGCGGAAAAACGTGATTTGGCGGAAGTAGGATGAGATTTGAATAGTAGTCATATAACGGAGAACCCTTTAACCATGGAAGCATGGCGTCGTGCGAACGTTTAGCATCGGTTTTCAGCAGTTCAACGGTTAGGTCAGACCCATGAACGGGGATTCCGTTCTCGATAAGATACGATACTCCACCCAGGTTATCGATGTGGAATCCGGTGACGATCGCCACGATGTTTTCTGGACCGAGGCATTCCTTCACCCATCCAATAATGAGCCCGGTGGCTTCGGGAGTGCAGGGCGTATCCACCATATAAATATCACCGTTTTCTGACTGGACGACCAACGAGTTGCATGGCCATGGAAAGGAATGGGTCACCAGAAACACGCCGTCGGACAAGCCGTGGATGATTAGCTCATCCGACAATTGGAGGCGAATGTTTGGATTCGCGGACTTGTCGAAGCCGAATAAAAACACCAGTGGGAATAGGATAAGGCTGAGAATAGAAACAATTGAGGTTCGGTTCATGGTGCGATTAAACCTGTGTTCCGGATGAGTTTTCAAGCCCTTTGGTCTGTGCTTTTCTATGACCTTTGACAAAAGCTATTCATTCCCAGAAGCACCACTAGGGACAGGAATGAAAGAAATCGTATCAGGTGCTTTAGGGCATGCAGGCATTCTGGGCCCAGAAAAGGATGACACTGTCAGGTCTCGCAAAAACCTGGATTTAGGAAAGTGGTCGGTATGCCGAATATAGTATGTGGTATTCGAGTTTTCGGTCGTTCGGAGTGTTCGATCCGTTCTGACAGACCAGACATTCCTCCAAACTCTTGCGTTTATGAAAACTTCGCTGAAGCAGACTTTTGTATCTTTCGGGATTCTCTTTTTGTTGGTCTTGCAGGGCTGGGCCAGGCCGGTTGATTTGGAACAAGCGCGGGCTCTCGGGCAAAGGTTTCTGTCCCAATATCATCGGCCCGAGCATGCGGTGCAGTCGGACTCGAGTGACTTGAAGCTTACCTTGGTGTCAGGCGTGAAGGGACTTGACCGCTCCGATTCCGGGCATCCCGAATTGTATTTGTTTCTAGCGGATGGTGGCGGTTTTGTGATCGTCGCGGGCGACGATGTGGCATGTCCTATTCTGGGATACTCGGGTGATAGTCGCTTGGATCCTGACAATCCCGGTCCTGCTTTTCTATTCTGGATTGAGAGTTTGAGCCGGCAGATCCGGCAGGCGATGGATTCCGGTGTTGAGTCTGAACCGGTTACTTTGGCTGAGTGGCAAGCTCTGGCAAATGGGGGTCCTCTCGAACCGCATGATGCCGATTCGGTTGCTCCCTTGTTGCGCACGAAATGGGGCCAGTTTCCTTATTACAATGAATTGTGCCCTTACGATGAGTCCAGAGGGGAGCATGCGGTTACCGGGTGCGTTGCAACGGCGATGGCTCAGATCCTGAAGCATTGGGATCATCCCCGGTCAGGGGTTGGTTCCTCCCGTTACCGCCACCCCGACTACGGAACCCTTTCTGCCGACTATGGATCGACGGTCTATCAATGGAATCAGATGCCGAATCAATTGGGATCGGGTAGTTCGTCCGCTCAACTATCGGCAGTTGCCACGCTCATGTCGCATTGCGGAGTGAGTGTTCAGATGGGCTACGGAGTCGATGGAAGTGGCATCAGTGATATCCGGATGGTTGTGGATGCTTTGACCCGGTATTTCGATTATGCCGGCTCAGTTGCTCAGGTCAAAAAGAAGGAGTCCAGTGACTCTCTCTGGAAAGCGGCGCTCCGTAGTGAGCTGTCCGCTGGAAGGCCGGTCTTCTACGTAGGGTATAGTCCCGATGGTGATGAGGGCCACGCATGGGTGTGTGATGGATATGACCGCAATGGCCTTTTCCATATGAACTGGGGTTGGGATGGCAGTGCGGATGGTCATTATGCGCTCACGGCATTGACGGCTGCCGGATCGGATTTCTCTGAAGATCAGCTGGCGATTATCGGAATCGTCCCCAACGGGAGTGCTTCCACAGCCGAACTGGAGCTTTCGGAGGCTGTTTCAGTCTCAGCAAATCCAATTGCGGTGGGTGCGCCGTTCTCGGTCCGGGCAAATGTCAGGAATGCTGGCAATGCCGCATTTTCCGGATGGGTGACGGTGGGGATATTCGATATCTCGAACAACTATGTTGAGCAGGTCGCTCAAGCCCAACAGATCAATGGATTGGCTCCCGCTGCTTCTGTTGCCGGTGGATTGACGTTCTCGACGAACGGACTGGCTGAACTCAAGGCGGGAAGCTATACTCTGAAGGTCATGTTCAATCGTGCAGGAACGGAAGACTGGTTTCTTGCCGGAGGAGAGCGGTTTGCCAATGGATTGGCATTGACCGTTCAGTCGGGCGCATCGGATCTTGAGTTGTATGCTCCCCTCACGGTGGGTTTGGATTCGGTGTTGGTGCAGAATACTCCGTTTGAGGTTTCCTTTAACGTTTTCAACAATGGCAGCAGTGCGTTCTCAGGTGATCTTGATGTGGATTTTTATGATTTGGACGGGTCCTGGCGATCGGATGTGGGTGTGATATATCATCGCGATGTGAATTCCCTCGCCGCTGGTTACCGGTATCAGAATAACATGTCGACTACTGTTTCGGGTGTTGATTTGGACACCGGCGAATACCTGGTTGCCGTGACCCACAAGCAACAGGGATCGAGTGATTGGTCACTCACGGGTGCTGGTTCCTATAGCAACCCTGTTCGCGTATGGGTTCAGGCTGGGCCGGACCGGTATGAACCGAATGACGATGATGTGACGGTTCTACCTGTCTCGTTTTCCGGTAACTCCGCAAGGATCAAGACCGAGCGTGCGAGTATTCACCATGAGGAGGATTGGGACTTCTATGGCATTGAATTGCCTGCTGGCTTCGATTATCGGGTCGATGCCAGAGTTCACGATTCATGGCGTGCCGGGGATGGAACGGCGTATACGGCGGATGTCCTTTGGGTCATGGTGGGCTCCGACGATTACTCCGGTGTGTTTGATGATGTGATGGACGCCCCCCATATTCTGGCGAATGGTGGTGTGGTGGTTTTTGGAGTCGCCGGATGGGGAGCCAATGTCGGTAGTTATTCGCTGGAGGTGGCGATTAACCGGCTTGCGCGTGGAGCGGGGGCAGGCACCGATGCGAGAGCCTATTCGATTCCACTTTACCGTTTCCACCGCAGCGATAACAACAGTCACTTTTTTACCGCCAACATAAACGAAAGGGATTATCTGATCGCGAATACCGCCAATGGCGTTTGGACCTACGAGGGTCCATCGCACCGTGTGTTGCACACGCAGGTCCAGCATTCAACACCGGTTTACCGCCTCTACAACAGCCGTGCGGGTAGTCATTTTTACTCAGCATCGCTATCGGAGATCGCTTCAATCCAGCAGACGATGGGATCATGGTTTACGGTTGAAGGGGTCGCTTTCTTTGCGCTTGCGGGGCCGGTGGATGGGGCGCTTCCGGTGTATCGTTTCTATTCGCCCGGTACGGCGTCTCATTTCTTCACGATCAGCGAGGCGGAGAAACGTCAGATTATCGCTACGATTCCTCCATCTCAACTCCGGTATGAGGGAATCGCTTGGTATGCCTTCCCCTGATGGGCTCTTTCAGAAGTCCTATCAAAACGGTGGAAAATGCTGCGTTATTCCCATCCCAGGGTTTCGCGGGCGGAGGGACTGAGCATTTCGGGATGCCATGGCGGATCCCAAACCAGCGCGACCTCGGCACGCGAAATCCCGGGAACCGATTCAGCCGCAGATTGGACCCCTTCCAATAAGACCTGCCCGGCCGGACAACTGACCGAGGTCAGGGTCATGGCTATTTGGGCAACCCCATCGTTGACCTTTATTCCGTAGATCAGCCCGAGATCCATCAGGTTGATTCCGAACTCCGGGTCGTGAACATGGTAGAGTGCTTCCGATACAGCGATCTCAAGGTTTTCAGTTGTCATGGTGTCCGAGGGTGGATCAGGTGAAGGGCAATCTGGATCGCATTTGCAAAATAGCAAAGGGATCCGACCGCAAAAATGATTGTGCCTACAGTGGCCAGGACTTGGAAGCTACTGGCGATTGCAAAGATGCATACCATGATGCCGATTGTGTGGAGCAGCATCCATGACCATTCCAACTGACGGGAAGACAGCTCGGTGGCGAGTGGCACTTTTTGTTTCCCGATCCGGCCTCCATAGGCTTTCATCCAGACGAGGAAAGGCAGAATTTTGCAGAGCATCCCGAGAATCGCCAGGCTCAATGCGAGCGCGACGCCCATTGCAAAATACACGCGGGCGATGATGGGATCGTTCGCCAGATCCGGTTGCGTGCGGACGGCATAGCCTCCAATGATCGCGGTAGCCGCAAGCGCCAGCATTCCCCAGACGAAGCTTTTGATTCCGGGTTCGAGGCGTCTGCGTTTTCTTGATCCAAGTGTTGCCAGGAAAGCGTGCCCCGAAAACGCAATCGCGAGAACAAGCAAGAGTCCTCCTGTCAGCAGCAATGGCTTCCAGTTCCACGCCATAGCGGGAATGAGGAGCACCAGTCCGGTTTGGGAAAGCATCAAACCAGTGCGGATGCTGTCCGGTTTTTGCAATTGTCCCATAGTGAACATCGGAACAAGCTGAAAGGTGGAGCCTTGCAGGAGGGTCAGAAAAAAACCGATGAGACCCATATGTGCGTGAACCGAGAGTAGTTGGGTTGCTGGAAGGGGAAACAGGGTCCATTGCCGGTTCAGGGCCAGCAAGGTTCCAAACACCACGGTCGCAAATAGCCAGTAACCGGCGAGCAGGAAGGTCCAGGCCACCGCATCCCTGCGATTCGATCGGGAAAATGTGGTCTCACAAGTGATCATGAAGATCATCACCCCCAGCGACACCAGTATCCCCCCGATCGCGGCCAGCGGATAGTCTCCATGGGCGAATCCCGCCACAAGAGTCAAGCTGCCGATCACGTGAATGGAGAGATGTCCCCAAAGCCATCCGGAGCGCACTGCGAGATCGGTCCCCAGCACCACCGGCATGAGTTGATAGACTGCTCCGAAGCAGATGCTCAGGAGAAATCCAGGCAACCATGCGTGAACCAGCGCAACTACGCGCGGTAGCAGAGCTGGAGAAATCAAGAGGTCGGGCGACGCTGCGACCCAGATCGACGATGCTGTGCCTGCAAGGAGACCCCAGAAGACGAATCCAATCGGAATCCATCCTCCCCCCGTGAGGGCCACCATTCCGGCTCGTGCTGGTGAAGCTCCACCCTTATTTGGAGATGATGTTAAGCCAGCTGCCATCGTGTTGTTCGAAGCTTTCAAATGAAACGCCCCGGGCTAAAAGCTCGTTTTGCAGGTGCATGGGACGGCGGTCAGTCGTGGCGTGCAACTCGCAATCCGGATGCAGGGTTTCCAATGCCTCGATAATGCGCATCATCGGAACCGGGGGCTCATGTCCTCGCACATCCAGTTCCCGGATTTGCTTGGGCTGATCATCGTTATCATCGACGCTTTCATCCCCTGAACAGCACGAAAATGCCACTTCTGATGAACTGTTTCCGGTTTTCGTGATCCGGATTTCCACATTGTCCGGTCCCTCCTTAAGGTATTCCCATTTGTGGGCTCCCGGATAGAGGCGTTCGAACTGCATCCGCAAGGGGGCCGGATCGAATCCGTTCACCAGCACGAAGGATTCACCCTTTTTGAGTTCACTCCACTGTTGGAAAATGGTCGACAGTTTGGATTCGCAGGGAAGCTTGGAAACATCGAGTCGATTGGGATTCATATGGATGTATGGTTTGGATCAGGACAATTGGATGGTGCCGCTTGGTTTTGAAAGCGGGATGAGTGCCGGCTCGGAGCCCAGGGTCAGTAACATCGTGAAAGTGCCAAACGATGCTTTTACGGCGTGGAGGTGATCCGGGGGCATGTGAAGGAAGGCTCCGGCCTCGAGTGTGTGCCATGCTTCAGCGAAGTAGAATTCGCAGGAGCCCTCAACGATTTGGACCAGTGCCCTTCGTCGACTGGTGTGCGGGGTGAGTTCCTGTCCTTCGGCAAAGGTAAACAGCACCACCCGCAGTTCGGGGCTTTGCAGCAAGGTCCGGCTAACAATACCGGCGGTGGATGCCTGAACCGCTTCGCCTATCATGAGGGATTCGGCTTTTGTTGCGTCTATTAGGGTGTGTTTGCTCATCCCCGCATTATCGCATGCTTCCCAACGCAATGTATTGATCCACATCAAGGAGAAGATGTTTTTTCCAGCTGACCGCCATTTGGGGGGAGGATCCCGGATGAATCGTGTTTGAAAATGCACATTGACCGTTTGCGCTTTGTTGAGCTAGGGATTGAGCCATGACAGATTCGTCCATCCAGCACCTGCAGCTTGAGGAGTTCCATAAGGCACGTGGCGCCCGTTTTGTGCCATTTGCCGGTTGGCAAATGCCGGTGCAGTATTCGAGCATCATACAGGAGCACATGACCGTCCGGAAGCGTGCGGGTCTATTTGATGTTTCCCACATGGGTGAGGTCCGTGTAGCGGGAAAGGATGCGTTGCGGTATCTGAATCATTTGCTCACGAATGCGTTTGATTCGTTGCAGGCCGGACGCTCCCGCTACGCGCTGATGTGCTATTCGGATGGCGGGGTGGTGGATGATCTCATTGTGTATCGGCTGGAGGGCAATGAGTATTTGGTCTGTGTGAACGCTTCCAACCGTGTGAAGGACGTGGCTTGGATGCAGGAACACGCGTCCAGCTTTGAAGTGGAGGTGGAAGACCAGTCGGATCGCTGGGGCTTACTTGCATTGCAGGGGCCGGACAGCGAAGGTTTCCTGCAAGGGATTGTGCATGCGCCGCTCACCGGGTTGAAACGATTCGCCCATTTGCGGGCTTCGCTTGCCGGGGTGGAATGCATTATCTCGCGCACGGGATACACGGGAGGAGATGGATTCGAGATATACTTTGACGCGTCCTCCGGATTGGATGTGATCTGTGCAATCGATGCCCGGGCGGAGGTTTTGACCATTCCGGATTTCTATTGCGGACTGGGTTGCCGCGATAGCCTGCGGCTGGAGGCTGGATTGCCTCTGTATGGTCACGAAATCAGCGAATCCATTGATCCGATTACAGCGGGTTTGGAATGGGCAGTGAAGTTGGGCAAAGCAAACGGGTTTATCGGGTCGGATGCTTTGGCCAAGCGAAAGGCCGCTGGTTTGCGCGAGCGCGTTGTTTATTACACGCTCGATGACCGGAGAATTGCCCGTGAGGGAGACAAAGTATTCCAGAGTGAGCAGGAGGTTGGGCGGGTGTTGGCTGGGAGCTATTCTCCGGTATCAGGGAAAGCGATCGGATCCGCACTGGTCGGGGTGGACGCAGTCCGCTCAGGATCGTTGCAGGTCAACCTTCGGGGGAATCCGGTCCGGCTTGTTCCCAATAGTTTGTTGTAGGGGCTATCGCCGTTGATTCCATTTTTCCGGATGAAAAGGATTGGATCCGGCGTCGTTCGATCAGAAGGAGGCTTCGGTTTCGACCCCACTCGCCGTGCCGGCTTCGATGGCGTTTTGGGCCTCCTGATAACGCATGAATCGCTCGAATCCTGAATCGCCGAGGTGCCGTTTAAGGATCGCTGGATCGGTTAGGGTCAGGTCAACCAGAATCAGACCATCAATGACGTTGCTGAATCCGGGATCCCGGTTAAAGCTGAGCATTAAGCCATTAAGTTTGAGGTAATGCTTGAGGAGAATGGGAATCCCTTTCCGGTCGGACTCGATTTCCGATATCAGGGCGGAGATGTCGTTGATGTCTTTTGGACTGTCGCTTTCCGATTCCGTAAAAAAATGTTTGAGTTTGCGCGCCCTGTGGGGTTTCCGGGCCTTTACCATCTTCGAAAACTCGGGATGCAGGTTATTGTCCTTCAGGAATTGGACGATCAAATCTTTGGAGAGCGCATTGTATTCCGCTGTGATGCTGACGGGACCAAAAAGATAGGAGTATCTCGGATTGCGGGCCACGTATTCGCCGATTCCTCTCCAGATCAGACTGAGCGAGGCGTGTTTGCGTTGGTACTCCGATCGGATGAAGGATCGGCCGAGCTCGATTGCCGGGTTCAGTTCTTCAAGCAGCTCCGGTTTGAGTTTGAACAACGTGGTGGTGTATAGGCCATTCTTGCCACGTTCGCCGAGGATTTCGTCAGTCAGTCCCATGCGATAGGCTCCCATGACTTCGCGGGACTCGTGGTTCCACATGAAAATGTGGTAGTAGTGATCGTCAAAGGTATCCAGATCGCATGAGCTGCCGGTCCCTTCTCCCACTTCGCGGAACGTGACCTCCCGGAGGCGTCCGATCTCGCGCATGATGTTGGGGATCTGGGGGCGCTTGGCCAGGTAGACGCTGAAAGAGCTGTGTTTTGCCAGCTCCGCATCGGCGGGCAATGCCATTAATTCCTGTTCAAGCTTTTCGACCGGAACCGGAGGGATGATCGCTTTGTATGCTGGCTTGGGTAAACGGATCCGCTTGGGAAAGCGTTTGATTTTGCGGGTGTCCGGGTCGGGTCGGTTTTTCAGGATGTAGGTGTGCAGCCTAAGGAATTGTGTCAGCTCTTCATCCGTTTCATATCGCTGGATCTTGCCGCTGGAGATCGGGCTGCCGATTTTGACTCCGATTTGTGCATTCTTCTTCCGGATCATTTCCCTCGGGAGCATGATGGTGCGCATCCTGGGGTGCAGCATGCCCATGGTTTGAAAGAGCAGCGAATTCCGGCCTGGGAAATACATGGGAAGAACGGTTGCACCCGAATTCCGGATAATGCTTGCAATATGGGTTTTCCACGCGGGGTCCACGACTCTCATGCGATCAATCATGAAGTGGGATACTTCGCCGGATGGAAAGGTTCCGACGCATCCATCACTTTTAAGCCATCGCAAGGTTTGCTTGATTGAGTGCAGATTGCCCCGTGTCGCTTCTTTTCCACCAAAAACATTCACCGGAAAGACATAGTCCCCCATGTTCCGAACCCGAAGCAGCATTTCATTGACCAACATGCGGGAGTCCGGTCTCGCCTGCGTGAGGATCGCGCCCATGATCAAGCCGTCAATTGCGCCATAAGCATGGTTGGCTACTACAAAGAGCGGGCCTGTTTTGGGGATCCGATCCAAATCCTCTTCGGATACTTCATATTCCACACCGAGTTCACGCAGGCATGCAACCCAGAGATTGGTTTCAGCACCTTCCGTTGCGTCCATCCTGGCGCATATCCGGGTGTAGATGTCATTGAGTCCTTCGATTTTCATCCATGACTTGACGAAGGGCAGCATGGGTTTCAACCAGGGTTTCCATTTCGGGCTGGCATCGACGGCAGCATCGAGGTCGACAAGCTTGGGTGTGGTCATGAACCTTGATCAAATTGAATAAACTGGGAGTCAGGGAAAAATGCCTGGGATTTTTTTTTATAGGCAACGGTAGCATTTTATCGCACCATAGGGAAGCAAGATCGCAATTCATGGCAAGCGAAACCGATCCATCCTTTTCTTTTGATCCATACGACCCGGCGGAAAAGCTGTTGAGTATCGGTATTGATCGGATTGAGCCGGAAACGAAGGGGGCTCTCATGGGGGCATGGCAGGCGGGCGAAGAAGTCGGGCTGGCTTGTTCCGGCGGATTGGACTCCATGTTTTTGCTGAGCTTGATGGCCGCGTGGTCTCGAAAAAACGGTGGAAGGGTTTGTGTCTTGCATTTCAACCACCGAACACGGGGAGATCGTTCAGATGGAGACGAGGTTCTTGTCTCGCGCGCGGCAGGAGCATTCGGCTTGCCGTTCGTGTCGGACCATATCCGGACCGATGGAGCTGACGATCCGGGGCAGTTCAGTGAGGATCGCCTACGCCGTCTCCGTTTGGAAGCGTTACACGGAATGCTGAAACACCGCGGTATCCGGTTGCTGCTGACGGCCCATCACCAGGACGACCGGATCGAATCGTTTCTCATGCGCCTATCCATGGGAGCTCCTCCGGAATCTCTCTCGGTTCCGAAGCCTCTGCATGTCATGTCCAACGGAATTGTGCATGGGCGACCGCTGCTCTTGATCCGTAAGAATGAAATCAACCAATGGATGACCGACGTTGGCATCCCTTGGCGGGAGGATTGCAGCAACGCTTCCGACGCATATTTCCGGAATCGCATTCGCAATCATCTGCTTCCGGCATGGAGGGATGCATGCCCCTACGAGCTTGATTCCAATCTTGTTCGGTCGCTGGATGAAATGGATGAAGACAGCCGTTACATGGAGCAACTGGCGGATCAGTTATGGAATGGGTTGAATGCGGTGGATGGCTCGCTCGATGCCACGGCCTTGGATGGGGTGGCCCGACCGGTTGTGAGGCGTATCATCGCACGGTGGCTTCCGGAATTGCCGCATCGCCGGAGGACTGTGCTTTTGGATGCGATCCGGGATGGTAAAGACCTTCATATGCCGCTCGCGGCTGGAAGAGTGCTGGAGTTCCGGAAGGGCCTGATCGTTGTTCGGATAGCCTCCACGTCCGATTCCCGACCGCCCTATCCCAACACTGGCTGGGGGTATTCGCTTCTGCCGGATCATGGGATCATTTGTTTTCCGGATGGTCATTGCCTTGTATGTGGCGAGTCGGAAGCACGGGAGGATGCGTTGTTCCGGATTCGTTCGGGGGCATATTCCTGTTCGGATACCGTTTTCCTCGACAAAGACGCATTGAAGAGCAGGGGAGGGTTGTATGTTTCATCGTGGAAGATGGGGGATGGATACCATTCTCTCGGTGCGCCCGGGTGGAAAAAGCTTCAGGACCAGTTTGTGAACCGGAAAATCCCGGCGACGGCCAGACGCGTCTTGCCGGTGGTGCGAATTCCCTTTACGGATGCCATTGTGTGGGTTCCGGGGCTTCCTCCATGCGAACAGGGGCGGGTGACTGAATCAACGAAAACCCTTCTTAGGTTGACTTACACTTGATATTCCGGTTCTTTTGCCCCTTTTGACTGATACTGAATGAACAAACGCTTGCGCAACAACATGGATTCCAACAACAGAAATCGTAGCCCCAATGACCGGTTCATGGAACCGAAGGTGCTCATTGTCTGGATGGTGCTTGTTACCGCGATTCTGGCATTTGCAACCTTGGGCAATTCCCAGCGGAACAAGGTGGCTGAGCTGAGTGTGAAAGAGGTCGTCACGGCCGTCCGCAAAGGCGAAATCGCCGGTGGATCAATGGTGAGTGACTATCGCGGAGGAGAAGGCTGGTACAAGATTCAGGGCGAATTCCGTCAGACTCCTATTGTTGAAGGGGAAGACCCTTCGAAAGGCGGGGTGATGCGCTTTGTCGCGGAAGGGCGGCTCACGCAGGAGGATTTTGTCATCATCCGGGATGCGTTCAAGGAGAAGAGGGCAAGCAATTGGGCCTCCGAGCTGCTGGGAAGCCTGCTCCCAATTCTGTTTATTGTGGGGCTGCTTTATTTCATCTTCACCCGGCAGTTGAGAAGCGCCGGCAGGGGTGCGATGAATTTCGGCAAGAGCAAAGCCAAGATGCTGACCCGTGATCGCGAGAAGATTACATTCAAGGATGTCGCCGGGTGCGATGAGGCCAAGGAGGAGGTCCGGGAAATCGTGGAATTCCTCAGGGAGCCAAAGAAGTTTCAACGCATTGGTGGCCGTATCCCAAAAGGGGTTTTGATGGTGGGTCCTCCGGGAACCGGTAAGACCCTTTTGGCCAAGGCCGTAGCCGGTGAGGCGGATGTGCCGTTCTTCACGATATCGGGTTCCGATTTTGTGGAAATGTTTGTTGGGGTGGGCGCCGCCCGGGTTCGGGATATGTTCGAACAGGGCCGCAAGAATGCGCCTTGCCTGATTTTTATCGATGAGATTGACGCAGTTGGTCGCCAGCGCGGAGCCGGCTTGGGCGGGGGGAACGATGAACGCGAGCAGACCCTGAACTCGCTGTTGGTCGAGATGGACGGTTTTGATGGACACGAAGGTGTGATTATCATTGCTGCAACCAATCGTCCGGATGTATTGGACAGCGCATTGCTGCGGCCAGGCCGTTTTGACCGTGAGGTTGTGATCGATTTGCCCGACTTGAATGGACGTTACGAGATCCTGAAGGTTCATGCAAAGAAGATCAAACTGAGCAGCAAAGTGGATCTGTCGATCACTGCCCGGAACACGCCCGGTTTCTCCGGGGCGGATTTGGCGAATCTGCTCAACGAGGCGGCACTCATTGCGGCCCGCTACGGAAAGAACGAGGTTGAAACATCCGATATGGATGAAGCACGCGAGAAGATTGCCTATGGGCGCGAGCGTCGGCGCTTGATGGATGACGAGGATAAAAAGATCGTCGCCTACCACGAAGCCGGCCATGCGATTGTTCAGGCCGTCATCGATGATGGCACGCTTCCGGTTCACAAGGTGACGATTATTCCGAGAGGCCAGAGTTTGGGGAGCACCATGATGTCCCCGAGCAAGGACATTCTCAACCAGTCCAAGCGCCGTTTGATCAATCAGATCTGTTGTTCGATGGGTGGACGTGTGGCGGAGGAAATTGTTATCGGCGATATTACAACCGGTGCTTCCGGTGATATCAAAATGGCGACTAAGATCGCCCGCAAAATGGTGTGTGATTGGGGGATGAGTCCGATGGGGCCGGTGGCTTTCGGCGAAAACCAGGATCATATCTTCCTTGGAAAGGAAATTGCGCGGGATCAGAATTACAGTGAAAAGACGGCTCAGCTCATCGATGTCGAGATCCGGCAATTGATTGAGGGCCAGTACCAACGTGCACGGGATATCCTGCTGGATAAACGGTCGGCAATGGACCTGCTGGCAGAGTCTTTGCTCAAGCATGAGACCCTTGATGGGGTTCATGTGAAAGAGATTCTGGAGCATGGGGAAATCCGTTCACCGATCCATGTCAGACCTCCACCCCCAAATCCATCGGATGACGAGGAAGATGGGAAACCAAAGAAGGCTGCGGGCAAAGAGGATAAAGGTGAAGTTGGACCCGAAGCGGCGGCTCCAGCCGGGGCTCCCGCCTGATTAGAGGGCATCTCCTGTTTCTCCGACTCGCTTGTAACCATACTGTATCCATATGCCTACTGTTGCTCTGGTATCGTTGGGTTGTGCCAAGAATCTGATCGATTCCGAGATCATGATCGGGCATTTGCACAAGGCAGGGGTGACCCTGACTCCTCACCCTGAATTGGCGGATGCCGTGATCATTAACACCTGTTCCTTTATCGACACGGCAAAGAAGGAAAGCATCGATGCGGTGTTTGAAGTGATCGAGCAGCGGATGGAGGATCCCACGCGAAAGCGGCAGAAATTGATCGTTGCGGGCTGTTTGCCCCAGCGTTTTTCCAAGGAGCTCCCGAAACTGTTGCCTGAAGTAGACGCCTTTGTCGGACTGGACGAGATTGTCCGGATTCCGGAAATCCTGTCGGATGTATTGGAATTGAAGGATGGCAATGCCGCCGAACGCGACTACGTGAGTCGGGTATCCAAGTATGTGCCGGACTACGATACCCCGCGGTACCGCCTGACTCCCAGGCACATGGCTTACATCAAGATTGCGGAAGGGTGCAATCATCCATGTTCTTTCTGTATCATCCCTCAGATCCGTGGGGGTCACCGTAGCCGGACGCTCGCATCGGTCGTAAGGGAAGCGCAAATCCTGATTCAGGAAGGGGTCCGTGAGATCAATCTCATATCTCAGGATACCACTTATTTCGGGATGGACCGATGGGAAACTGGAAGAGCAAAACCAAACAGCCCCGTGGACTCGTCCAGAGGAGAGTCGATTGCCGATCTTCTGCGTGCCCTCAATGGGTTGGAGGGCGACTTTTGGGTGCGCTTGCTCTACACTCATCCCGCACATTGGAGCGATGAATTGATTCAGACTATTGCCGCGTGCGATAAGGTGGTGAAATACGTGGATATCCCGCTGCAGCATATCTCGGATCCCATGCTGTCGAGGATGCGACGCGAGACGGACCGTGCCCACATCGAAGGCCTGTTGTCCCGCATGCGAAAGGGTATTCCCGGGCTTGCCATTCGAACGGCCTTCATCGTCGGATTCCCCGGAGAGACCGATGATGATTTTAATCAGCTGCTGTCGTTTGTGGAGTCCAGTCGATTTGAGCGGATGGGAGTGTTTCAGTATTCCCGTGAGGAAGGGACCAATGCCTACCGTCTGGACTCTCAGGTTCATCCGATGCGCCGTAAAAGCCGGTGGAACCGGACCATGGCGTTGCAGCGCAAGATCAATGAGGAAATCAGCACAGCCCAGATTGGTAAGACGATACGGGTCATCGTGGATTCCCCCGGAAAAGCCCGTTCATGGATGGATGCGCCTGAGGTGGACGGAATCGTTCATGTCGATCCCGCTATGACCGTTGGATCATTTGTGGATGTGGTCATCCGGGATGCGCGTGGCTACGATTTGATCGCGGATGGGGCAATTGTTTGAACTTCTTGTGACAATGTGCATACAATTAGCGGTTGACGAAGACTTATTCGTTGCCTTTTGCTCGAAGGGTGCCTAATTAGGTGACCCGCTGTAAATGGCTCCCCATTTCTGTGGTGCCCGAAAAGTTTGAGCCCATAAGACATCCTGACCACCCTATGGAAAACAATAGACCCGTAATTTTCAATAATACTGTATTGCGCGACGGACATCAGTCTCTCGCAGCGACCCGATTGTCGACGCAGCAAATGCTGCCAGTTTGCGGACTGCTCGATGAATGGGGCTTTGGAGCTCTTGAGACATGGGGCGGTGCCACAATTGACGCAGGACTGCGTTTCCTGAAGGAATGGCCGTTCGACCGTTTGGACGCCATGGAAAAGGCATGCCCGAAATCAAAGCAGATGATGCTGTTGCGGGGGCAGAACATAGTGGCCTATGCCCACCTCCCGGATGATGTCGTGGAAGCATTTGTGCGTTGCTCGGCAAAGCATGGTATGGACATCTTCCGTATCTTCGATGCGCTCAATGACCCGCGGAATATGCGGTGTGCGATTGAGTCCGCCAAAAAGGTGGGCGCCGAAGCCCATGGGGTGATTTGTTACACCACGAGTCCGGTTCATTCGATAGAGAAATTTGTCAAATTGGGATGCGAGCTCGAGGAAATCGGGGCTGATGCGATCGTCATCAAGGACATGGCTGGCCTGATTCCTCCCCAGAAGGCTTATAATCTGGTGAAGGGGCTCAAACAGAACGTGAAGGTTCCGGTTTGGATCCATACCCATGAGACTGCGGGGCTTGGCGGAGCAACCTATTATGCAGCTGTTGAAGCCGGAGTGGATGCGATCGATTGCTCGGTGGTGCCGTTTGCGAATGGAACCGCTCAGCCAGACACCATTCGGATGCTTTCCTTGTTGGAAGATCATCCGCGTTGCCCGAAAGTGACAGCCCGTCAGCGGGAGATTCTTGCTGAGGTTCGCAAACATCTTGAAAAGGTCTATGGTGAGTTGTCCAAGTTTACCTCCCACATCAATGAAGTGGTGGACAGCGATGCGTTGAACTACCAGGTCCCGGGTGGAATGCTTTCCAACTTCCGAAATCAGCTCAAGGAATACAAGATGGAAGACAAGTTTAACGAAGTCTTCGCGGAGGTTCCAGTGGTCCGCAAGGCGCTCGGATGGATTCCTTTGGTAACACCTACCTCCCAGATTGTCGGCAACCAGGCGTTTTTCAATGTCAAGATGGGTCGCTGGAAGCAGTTGAGCAAGGAAACCTTGGATGTGGCCTTGGGTTACTACGGCACAACTCCGTCTCCCGTGGATCCGGATTTGCAGGCGCTTGCCGCAAAGCAGGCCAACCTTGAACCCATCACTTGCCGTCCGGTCGACTCACCTGCCGTGAAGCGGAAGGGTATGGAGGATCTGCGCAAGGAGCTCGCAGCGAAAGGGTATCCGACGGATGATGAACATTGCGTGATTTGGGCGATGTTCCCGCAACAGGTGGATGAGTATTTCAAAGCAAAGAATGCGCCACCTCCTCCGCCTCCTCCTGCAGCTACGCTGTCGGCTGCTCCGGAACCTGCTCAGTCTTCGGGATTTGCCTTTGCCGGAAAGGCGCATATGCGTTTGTCGGTGAACGGCCATCAGCACGAAGTGATGGTCGAGGAGGCTTGATAGTTTTTGGCTAATCGGATCGGGTGTGGAACATCGTCCTCACCCGATTTGATTTTAGTCGGGAGATGAAGCGCAAGATCAACTAGGTATGTCGATTGTCACCAAGAAGGGAGATGGCGGCCAAACTGCGTTGCGAATGGGGCGAAAAACCTCGAAAGCATCATGGAGAGTGGAGGCCTATGGTACGGTTGATGAGTTGTCCGCCGCATTGGGTGTGGCCCGTTCGTTTCTTAGTCAGGACGCCCGTTTTGGGGATTATGCTTCCCGGATTCTGACCGTTCAGAATCAGCTTCTGTCAGTTGGCGCGGATTTGGCGACGCGCCCGGAGGACGCACAGGCTCCCGGCGGTGGCATCAAGCATTTTTATGAGGATTCATTTTTGACCTGGCTGGAGGATCAGGTGCCCGCTTTGGAGTCGGGCCTTAGAATGGATCGCTTTGTGCTTCCGGGTGAGAATCCGGCGTCGGCTCATCTCCATTATGCGCGAACAGTATGCAGGCGTGCCGAACGCAGCGTCATTCGCCTGCGCGAAGAGGGAGGGGAACCGATTGTTCCCGACATGCTGCCCTACCTCAACCGTCTTTCGGACTATCTGTGGTTGATGGCGGAGAAGTGTGCTTTGGCCACGTCTGACACCGGTTCCTGACGAACACTGCTCTTCGGGCGAAGAAGAGTTGAGTTGTGGGGAGGCTCTGCTCCGTTTGTTGGTGGCGTCTCCATTTAACATGTTTTTAGTTAAGGGGGATCCGATTCATCCGATATTGATCCCATCCGGGTGAGTGGAGGCATATCCTGCTATCCGGATGGATATTCATGGAGAGCAATTGGACAGAATGTGGCGCATTCCACCGGATGCAGCCGGTTCCTCGTGTCGTGGGAAGGATGGTCTTTTTGGTCTTTGGCCTCTTGATGCTGTCTTGGGTATCTGTCCCCGCTTCTGCAGGGGTTGCTGCTGCTCCGGCTCCGGTCAACGTGAAGGTGGGTGTGTTGGCACACCGCGGGCCGGATATGTGTGTCGAACAGTGGGAACCCCACATGCGGTATCTCACGGAGAATGTTCCAGGGTACGTTTTCGAAATGGTTCCGCTTGATTTTGAGGCTGTTGAGGGAGTGGTCAGGCGAAACGAGGTGGACTTTTTGCTCACCAATCCGGCCCAGCATGCGTACCTTGACGCGGACTACGGATTGTGTGCGGTAGCGACGCTCAAAGAATCGGCAGACGGTTCGTCCACACCATTGTTTGCCGGAGTGTTTATTGCGCGTGAAGGCGCATTCGTGGATCGCGATGTTTCGGTTTTCAAGGATGCCAGAATCGCTTTCGTAAGCCCATTGTCCTTTGGAGGGTATTTCGCCGGATTGTGTGAGCTCAAGCGACTGGGTATGGATGTCAGGGAAGAGGCTTCGGAAGTCCTATTCGCGGGGACCCATGATGAGGTGGTGAACCATGTGTTGACGGGAAAGGCGGATATAGGGCTGATCCGTTCGAACACACTTGACCGGATGGCCGGCGAGGGTCGTCTGGATCTCGATTCCATCATGTATTGGGGGCTGAAGCCGACGGATGGCGAATACGCATTGCCCCATTCGACCGATGTATACCCGAATTGGCCGTTTTCCGCTTTGGCTCATGTACCGGCGGATTTACGGTGGGGGATCTCCCAGGCGTTGATTGGTATGTCCGATGTCGATCCGGCCTCAAAAGCGGCCGGCTCCGGTGGTTGGTCCTATCCATTGAGCTATGCGAGTGTCCGGGAGTGCCTGCGGTATTTGGGCGCCGATCCTTTCAGGAAGGAACCTCCGTCGGTATGGCAGGCGGCTTTGTCGAAATATTGGCCTTGGATGCTGCTTTGGGTGGGGATTGCAGCTGCGTTGGCGACGCTCTACATCCGGGCGGCACGGCTGCAACACCACTACCGGAGTATGGCGAGCGCTCTACAACGCAACCAGGACCGTATTGATGGGATGTCGGCGCACAGTCGTACCTTCTGGTGGGAGGTTGATCTCAAAGGAGTTTACACTGCTTTGAGTCCGGTGGTAGAGGCGGTTTTAGGATTTCGTCCCGATGAACTGGTGGGAAGACGAACCTTTTATGACATCCACCCGGAAGAGGGAAGGGAGGCCTTCCGCGAGCATTCATTTGCTGCTCTCGAAAGCGGAGCCGTCTTCTCGGGGGTTTTGAATCCAGCGGTTTCCAAAAAAGGACGGATCGTTTGGCTTTCCACAAGCGCATCGACCGTGTTGGGCCCGGATGGAAGTCCGCTCGGATACAGGGGTATGGACACGGATATATCCGAACAGGTTCTCGCAAAAATGGCAGTGGAAGAAAGTGAGACGAACTTCCGAACCTTTTTCGATACCCTCGATGACATCATAGTGGTGGCTTCTCAGGATGGGCATATTCTCTATGCCAACCGGTCCTTGCACACAAAGCTTCAGTATTCCGAACAGGATCTTCACGGGATGCACATCCTGGATCTTCATGCGAAAGAAGACCACGAAGAGGCCCGATCGATTCTTGCAGATATGTTCAAAGGATTGCGTGGGGCTTGTCCGCTTTCGCTGCAACGCAAAGATGGTTCATTAATGCCGGCGGAGACACGGGTTTGGTTTGGAAAATGGAATGGTGTTCCCTGCATTTTTGGTTTGAGTAAGGATCTGACCTTTGAACAGGAAGCGCAACAACGCTTTGAAAAGTCGTTTCGGAATAACCCCGCGCTTATGGCATTGTCTTCGTTCGAAGACCGGAGGTTCACCGATGTGAACGATGCATTCCTCAAGACGCTTGGCTATGAGCGGGAAGAGGTGATTGGAAAAACAAGCCGCGAGCTTGGATTTTTCACAGAGGGCGATCAACTGGAGCGTATCGTCCGGAAACTCAGGAATGAGATGCGGGTCATCAACCAGGAGATGCAGGTGCGGAGCAAAAGCGGGCAGTATCTCGATGGCTTGTTCTCCGGAGAAACCATCACGATCCAAGGCAGAAAGACTTTTCTAACGGTGATGATCGACATCACCGAACAAAAGCGGGTGGAGCGGGAGCTTCAGGCCAAGACGGATGAATTGGATCGGTATTTTACCTCCAGTCTGGATCTTCTCTGCATCGCTAATACGAGAGGGGAGTTTGTCCGTCTTAATCCGGAGTGGGAAAAAGTCTTAGGATATCCGGTCGATGAGTTGCAGGGCCGTCCGTTCCTCGATTTTGTTCATCCGGACGACCTTCCTTCGACTCTGCATGCGATTTCCGACCTGAGCCGTCAAAAGGAAGTGACAAGCTTCGAGAATCGATACCGCGGAAAGGACGGGTCTTACCGTTGGATTGAATGGCGATCCCGTCCCGAAGGTGAGATAATCTATGCGGTGGCTCGGGATGTGACGGAGCGAAAACGCATTGAGGACCAGCTGAGGCATGAACGCACCCGACTCGAGAACATCATTCAAGGGACCCATTGCGGCACGTGGGAATGGAACGTCCAGACAGGCGAGACGGTTTTTGATGAGATGTGGGCCGAAATCTGCGGCTATAGGCTGGACGAGCTCGGAACTGTATCCGTCCAGACATGGAAATGCCTGCTTCATCCAGATGATGTCAGGGTCTCGGAAGATGCCTTGAATCGGCATTTCTCCGGTGAATCGCCTTACTATCAATGTGAAGTGCGAATGTGGCACAAGTCAGGTGGCTGGGTTTGGGTTCAGGATCGGGGGGTGGTCAAGACCCGCGACGATAGGGGAAGACCCCTTTTGATGTATGGAACGCATATTGATATTTCCGAGCAGAAGCGGGTTGAGTCGGAGCTCCTCGCTATGAATGGGAGGTTGAAGGAAGCGACCATTGAGGCACAAAAATTGGCAGAGGCAGCAGAACAGGCGAGCGTTGCCAAAAGTCAGTTTCTTGCGAATATGAGCCATGAGATCCGGACTCCCATGAATGGAGTCATCGGGATGGCGGGATTGCTCTTGGATACGGATCTGACGCAGGAACAAAAACGCTATGCCGACCGCATCCGCACGAGCGGTGAGATCCTGCTCGACCTGATCAATGATATTCTGGATCTCTCCAAGATCGAGGCGGGAAAGATGGAGCTGGAGGAGGCTGACTTCGATCTCTTGCATCTGCTGGATGATGTGGCTTTCCAGTTCCGCATGCGCTGCGAGGAGAAGGGTCTCCGATGGACAATGGAATGTGGCAAGGATGTGCCGCATATTGTGAAAGGTGATCCGGGTCGGCTGAGGCAGGTTCTGGTGAACCTGCTGGGAAATGCGGTCAAGTTTACCCGTGAGGGTAGTGTGTCCTTGAAGGTGGACAGCGATCGCGAGGATGCAGGCCGATACCAGGTTGCTTTTGAGGTAAGCGATACCGGAATCGGAATCCCCGAGGACAAACAACGGACACTTTTCGAAAAGTTTTCTCAGGCGGATACGTCCACTGCCAGGATATTCGGAGGCAGCGGCTTGGGGTTGGCGATATCCCGGCAGCTTTCACGGATGATGGGTGGGTCGATTGCGATGTCCAGTCAGGAGGGGAATGGATCGGTCTTTCGCGTGGAGCTTACGCTTATGGTTGGCGACTCCCATTCGGAGAACTGGTCGGGACCCGTCCCCGGTCGGAAACGCGCACATTTGGATCGGGATTTGAATCAGTTGTTTGCGGGTTGTGGGTATCGTGTGCTTTTGGTTGAGGACAATCCGACCAATCAGGAGGTTGCTTCGGGACTTTTGAGGAAAATGGGATTGGAACATGATTTTGCCGGCAGTGGCGTCCAGTGTCTGGAAATGCTTGCCCACGGGGGTTATGATCTGGTCTTGCTGGATGTCCAAATGCCGGGGATGGATGGATACGAAACCGTCCGGAGAATTCGTTCGGAGTTCGAGGATCGAAGACCGGTCGTGATCGCCTTGACCGCCCACGCGATGGCGGGCGATCGTGAGACATGTCTCGCAGCAGGAATGGATGACTATTTGGCGAAGCCGATATCCGGACAGCTCCTGGCTGAAGCTTTGGAGCGTTGGCTGGGTGGTAAGGAGCCGGATTTCAATCCCATTGCCGATACGACGTTATTTTCGAACTCGGCTGAGGTCCCTGATACCTCAGTATTGGATGAGAACGCGATGCTCGAAAACCTGATGGACGACAGAGAGCTTGCGGCCCGTGTGGCGGGTCGGTTCCTGAATGATTTGGACGGTCAGTTGCAGGCCCTTCACGACGCCTTTTTGAGGAACGATTTGGAGACGGTAAGAGAAGTGGCGCATTCACTGAAAGGCGGGGCATCCTATTTGGGTGCTTCGAGAATGCGACAAGCCTCGGAGTCGTTGGAGATGAGCATTCGGGAGGGTGTGGTGGATCCGCTGAACGCCATGGTAAGCAAAGTGGACGAGGAAGCATCCTTGCTGGTGGAGGCCCTTCGAGTTGCCGGATTCTCTGCGTCACCGTAACAGGATTCACCCGGGAATAACGAATGGCTTCACACGTGTGATTTTTTTAATGTACAGGGTTTATCACTCGCGAGTGAACGGAGTCTGGCGGGCTTTTGCGCAGATGCTTAAGCCCTTCCCTATGGCAGGGTAAAGCCAGCCGAGTGAACCAGCCAGTGTTCAAGGGCTTGTAAGAGATCAGCGGTATCCTGTCGGGGTTGTTGTTCAGCGAGAGGTGAAAAGATCGCATCAGCTGCCCGTTGTTGTATGTTGGGACTCAGGGAATTATACCATTCCTGACGAACCGGAAACCCTTCGGATGATGCCAGAAGATACAGGCTTTTGAGTAGAATTGTATTCGGATCTCCTCCTTTTTCCCATCCGTCGAGGCAACGGTTGATAAGATCAAAAAGGTCCAAGGTTACTTCCATGTGGCGAGTGTTCATCACGAGAATCCGTGAGAATCGGCATGCGGTTTCAAACCCGGGTATTGTTGAGGCCATCCGCACCCGTGCAATGATCGCTTCAAATCCCGTGAGAAAGGCGATTTGTTCGGTGTTTTTCCGTTCGATCGTTGCGCTTCCGGTTTGGAAGAGATCCGGCATTCCTGTCTTGCGGCGGACGGACTTCCGCATCAGCGCGGTGATCAATCCATGCTCCCGTGTGTAGAGATTGAATCTGATGAAGGACTCTCCATGGAGATCCTTTGATAAAACGACCGCCGGGGTTTCGGATTTCATGAATGCAGTCCAATCACTCGGGTTTGGGGTTCTTCCAAGTGTCAACAAGAAGCCTTTTCAATTATGGGCGGGCCTGCGTCTCCTTGATTGAAAAGCCGGGAATCCGCCCTTCGGATTGAAGGTGTGCCATGGTGGAACGTTCCGCTTTTCGTATGGCCGCGATGTCCGGCTCGGAATGGTCGTCATAACCCGCCAGATGAAGGCATCCATGCACGATGTAAAGCATCAGTTCCTCAGCGAATGAGGTCTGATGTTTGCGGCAGGCCGACCATGCTCTGGAAACCGATACACAGATCTCGCCTGCAAACGCATGCTTGGGATCGCCCGGGAACGTAATAACATCGGTTGGACTGGGGTCGTCGAGAAATTGGGCATGAATCCGCGAGAGCTGGGGACCCGTCATCAGAGCAATGGAAAGCATTCCCGATGGCATCTTTTTCCCAAGGTAGCTTCGAACGGCTTCAATTGCGTTTTGGAGTTCGCATTCGTTCCACACGAGACGGCGGTGGGAGCAGGAGACTTCGATGGAGTCTTCAGGATGCATTGGTGGGAGAGGCGGCAGCTGATCCTGCGTCGTTATCTTCGGATGGAGCCTTGCTCGCGACGGGCGCAGGCGGATTCGGTTCGGTAGTTGGCGCGAGGCCTTCTTTCGAAGGTTCGGACTTGTTCGGATCCTGAGGATACTCGATTCTGGAGTGGAGAATGTTCAGAACGCTTTTCACGAAGCTGGACCGGAGTAAGGCAACTTCCTGAAAAGACAGTGGACAATCATCCAACTGACCGTCTTTGATCGCGGTATCGATCAAGGAATCGATCAGGTCCTCCACGCTCTGATGGGTGACTTTTTTAAGGCTTCGGCTGGCTGCTTCCACACTGTCAGCCAGAAATATAATGGCGCTCTCTTTGAATTGAGGTCTAGGGCCGTCGTAGCGGTAGTTGCTTTGGTCAATGGGTGTTGGCTCCACATTGTTGCCTTCTGCCTGCTTCTTTGTTTCGTTGATCGCCTGATAGTAAAAGTAGCGGATCAGAGAGGTGCCGTGGTGTTGGCGAATGACATCGATGATGATGGAAGGGAGCGAATAGGCCCGAGCGATTTCCACCCCGATTTTGACGTGGTTTTTGATGATGAGTGCGCTCATGGATGGGCGCATGCTATCGTGGGGATTGGTGGATCCGAGGGTTTGGTTCTCGGCGAAGAACTGAGGTTTCTCCAGTTTTCCAATGTCGTGAAAAAGGGAACAGGTCCGGCAGACCAACGAATTGGCATTGAGCTCCACCGCGGCCTTTTCCGCTATGTTCGCAACCATCAGACTATGATGGTAGGTGCCGGGGGTTTCCATTTGCATGCGCCGGAGCAGCGGGTGGTTGTAGTCCGTTAGTTCCAGCAGGCTGACGTCGGAGTAGATCTTGAAGGTGGATTCAAGAATGGGAATGATCCCGACCACGAGCATCCCGTAGACCATGGAAAGGATGATGATGAGCAGGACCCTCTGTCCCAAAAGGGACAAGCCGATTCCTTCAAACAGTCCCTGCGCAAGGGAGAACAGCGCAAGCACAAGTCCGGCAATGATGGAGGCTTTGACGATTTTGGTCCGCATCCTCGCGCCACGACTTAAAAGGATCCCGCTGAGGCAGGTCACCATGACAATCAGGAACACCTCGATACCCCCGCCTTGTGTCATGGCATAGAGGGTGGCGATGAAAAGCGAAACCAGAATCGCCGGGATCGCTCCAATCAATAGATTCACGGTGATCGGACCCAGTAGAAACGGTGGTGCGTATACCAGCAGAGTGGCGAAGGCGGCGTTTTCACCGAATAAACGGGTTTCCCCAAGTTCACTTACCAAGCGGATTGCGATCATGTTGATAACCAACATCAACGCGGTAAGGGAGTGCGCGCGGTTTCTCCTGTTGAGCCGGTTGTAGGTAAGTGGAACGAAGATCATTCCGAGGATGGTCGCCACAAAGGTGTAGTAAACCCGTTCCTGCATGTAGCGCCCGAGCACAGGGTCGGTTTTCGCCAATGCTCTTCTGTTTTGCTCATAGAAGCTCAGTTTTTCGAGGTCGCGTCCCGAAACGATGGACCCCAGCTCGATAATCGTATCCCCTTTGGCAACCGACACCTTGATGGGCTCGACTTTGCTGACGGATTCCTCGATCAAACGGGTGTGTCGGACCTCATTGTAGAATAGATTGGGCACAACCCCTTCTTTCATGATCTCGAACATCGCCTGGTAAATGGTTTCGCTGCGGTCCAACTCTCCCAATGCTCTTCTGAGATTCAGAAGTGCATCGGTAACTTTTTGCAGACGGACCTCCACCAAATCATTGTTTTCGGTCTCGAGCTGGATGATCTTGAACTCACCTCTGGATGCGAACCATGGAATGGATGGATCCACAATACCGGGTTGGCAAATATTCCATAGTTTGTTCAGTCCATTTTGGAACAGACGGTAGCGTTCCTGTGAGTCCGTCTCACGATAGAGGGTGAGCAGGCTTTTGACGTCTGGGTGGAACTTCGAGTTGGTGATGATTTCGGCAAGCTCGAGTTCGAGTTTTTCGACCTGGGTTTCCCTTGGAAGTGAGCGGTTCGCGCGGGAGAAACGCAGGATCTTCTCGTTCAGGGTGTTGATAAACGTTTCGAACTCCGTGAAATGCTGGTAGTTAACGGTGTAGACCGGCGGGATTTCCTTGCGTCTGATTTCTTTCGCCCGATCGGTGAGGATGCGGCTCTCGTATTCGAACGGAAAATCCGCCACCACCCGGGTGCGTGCTACCTGATCGGGAGCAAGCCTTGGGCCGGAGGGTGCTTGTCCCCAGAAAGTGACAAAAATGGTTGCCAGAAACGAAATGAATAGAATCAGCAGGACAATGCGCCGACTCGACTCGTAGAACACGAACTTCTTTTCCGCCCGTTTGTCACGGCTGTGACGGGATCGGGTGGAGGTCCGGTTTTGTCCGGAGAAGAGCCTTTTCAGAAACGAAGCCATGTGAGCTTTGAACAATGATCTTCGATGTAACCCCGAAAGATTTCATCGAAACGAACGGATACCATAGGGTGATTGGGTTGGTTCTGCAAGAAAAAGGCCGAAGCGGATCAATCCGCCAAATTGGCGTGTCGACTGTAGGCCTCAATGATTTTTTGGACCAGCGGGTTCCGGACAACATCGGATTCATCCAGATAGAAAAGCTTGATTCCGGGTATCCCTCCGAGGACTTCGGTAGCCTGACGAAGTCCGGACCTGCGGGATCGGGGAAGGTCAATTTGGGTGATGTCTCCGGTGATGATCATTCTGGCGTTGTCGCCAAGCCGGGTCAAAAACATCATCATCTGCTCGGTTGTGGTGTTCTGCGCCTCATCGAGAATGATGAAGGCGTTGGAAAGCGTTCTTCCCCGCATGTATGCGAGCGGCGCGATCTCGATCGCGCCTTTTTCGATGATCTTGAGGGTTTCCTCTTTGCCCAGCATGTCATACATCGCATCGTAGAGAGGGCGCAGGTAGGGGAGAATCTTTTCCTGCAAATCCCCCGGCAGGTAACCCAGCGCTTCACCGGCTTCGACTGCGGGACGCGTGAGGATCACCTTTTCAACGCTTCCGGCTAATAGTGCCCGAAGTGCTACTGCCATCGCCAGATAGGTCTTGCCAGTGCCAGCAGGTCCGATCCCGAAAACGATCTCGTTCTTTTCGATGAATTTGAGGTATCGCTTTTGGTTAATGGTTTTGGGGACAATGGTTTTGCGGCGGACCTGAATAATCAGCGGTTCTTCAAAGACCTGACGCAATTCCACAGGATCACCGTGAAGCGTGGTGTCCAGAATGTGCATGAAGTCACTCCGTTTGATTTGGATCCCCTGAATCCTTGCCGCATTCAGGATCTCAAAAAACTCGCTTGCCTTTTTGACATTGGCATCGGGACCCTCGAATTGAATCCACTCGTCCCGTGTGACAATGCTTACTCCGAGTGCTTGTTCGGCTTGCCGGAGGTTTGCCTCGCTGGAAACGTAGAGCTGGTCCAGATGTCGGGAATTCTGGAACTGGATGCGTTCGGTGCCCATGTCAGCCCTTTCGCATCATGGGATGGCCGGTCGATACCGGCCTCTCAGTGACAACACGTTTTTCAACCATTGAGGATACTGTGTGGGATGCTTCCATCTGCGGTGAAACTCCCATCCCTTGTAGATCGTTCCGGAATTCAAAACAAGACCTAAGTTTGACCGTCCCGCTTAGAGCAACAAGGTGCCCGTATACCGCGAAATTCCCGCTTGTCAAAAGCGACCAAACCAAACCCGTGATTCGGGCGATGTCGAAACACGCTCCAACCCTTGTCCCGCTTAGAACCTGACTCCGCCTTCCACCCCGAAGGTGAAGGCACTGTCTGTATCAAACTCGACAATTTTGTTATCGTCCTGCCTGACTTCTATTTCACGACGGGTCGCAAATTCCGCAAAGGCGCGAACACTGAAGATGTCACGGAAGGTCCGTTTGATCCCGATGGTGCTCACGATGGAAGATTCCTTGATTGCTCCTTCATCATCTCCGCGCATGAAGATCGTCCCTTGAAGGTTTTCCACTGCGAACGAACGGGACTGATACTGAACACTCAGATCCATTTGGGTGAGTTTTTCCGCATCCATATCATAAGTCAGGAAAGCACCGTTCAGGGTGCGGAGCTTGAGCCTGTCCGTTATATCCCAATCGATTGCTGCAATCGGGAGGGCGAGCGGGTTGTTTTCCAGTCGCTTGGACACCAACAGACCAAAAGATACCTTGAGCGCGGGACTGAAAGAATACGTGGTGGCGGCAATCCCGGTCATGGTGAGTCCATCGGACAGGCGTGCGTCATTTGCTGCTGCCATTTGAACATTGGCCATCCCAAGTGCGGACCAGTCTCCTTCAATGGGGAACACCGCCCGTGCGGATACACCGTAGTTATCAACTGTGTCGAATACCGCATTTCCGGCGCTCCCATCGATGTTGTAGTCGCTGAACTCGTAGGATGCCCCAAGAAAAACCAGTCGGCCGGGTCCAAGCCGTTCCACGTAGTTGAGCTTGGTCTCCGCACGCATGACATCATATCCAGTCAGCCCATTGCCAGCCCCGTTGATGTCTGCACTGAGGGTTTGGCTGAAGGATTGGGTCAGGAAGTAGGGCCTGGTTGCCACAGAAGACGGGCGCCCGGAACGGTTTTCCGCGGACAAGCCGGGTTGCGCTTGCAGCGAGGTCGCCAAGGAATACACAACCGTGATGAATAACAGAGATTTAAGTTTGGTATTCAATGCCATGAAAAAGAGTCAGATTTCGCGTTGTTTCAAGAACAACTGAACGATATCCATGGATATTTCCTCCAGGATGTCCTGGGTGTTGGGCTTTTTGTCTTAAAACCCGGTGGTTGGAGCAATGATATCACTGGCTTATACCCCCGTTTCTATTCCGACCCTTCATCTTGATAACGGATTCTTGCGCTTGAATTTTCCATACACCCTATCTCCATCTCGTTTCGTCGGCAGAAAAAGCAGCCCGGTGGGAACCGGACTGCTTTCATGTTGTTTGCTCTAAAGCGAGTGCAATGCCTTAACCTCAGAAGGTGAAGGTATTGGTGATCGTCCACACCCGGTTTGGCGGAATGCGCAGAGCTGCGGGCGTCCCGTCTGGTTGGGTGGAAAGCGGGATGAGCTCGTCGTCCCCGAACGCGTTCCGCACGTTCAGCTGGATGCGCCA
>JAFGAQ010000317.1 GCA_016933595.1 Opitutales bacterium
AAGCTTGCGATCACGCCCCAGTTTCTGTCCGGACCCGAAGCAACAAAACCAGCATCCGATAGCGAACCGGCTTCCGTTGAATGAGGAAGAGGTCCGTCGCCAGGTGATGATTGTCTCGCTGCTTTGGATAGGGCCATCTGAAATCGTTATCTTGTCATGAATCCGCGGAATACATCCACCGGCTACTGCGCATCCCGCCTGTATCCTGTCAGACGCCATACAACCGAAGTGCAAATCGGCAAGGTTCGGATTGGCGCAAATCATCCGATCGCCATCCAGTCCATGACGACGACACCCACGGAGGATGTCGATGCCACGGTCAGTCAGGCACGCAGGCTGGCGGAAGCTGGTTGCGAAATCATCCGGATCACCGCCCCTACCCTCAAAGCAGCCCGAGCGTTGGCCGAGATCCGGAAAAGACTCAGCGCGGATGGGTTCGATCAGCCCCTTGTGGCCGACATCCATTTTCTTCCGAAGGCCGCTCTTGAATCGGCCGAGCATGTCGAAAAGGTCAGGATCAATCCTGGAAACTATACCGACACCAAACGCTTCAAGGTAAAAACCTACTCCGAATCCGACTATCAGGAAGCACTGCAAAAGCTTCACGAAGAAATCAGTCCCCTGATTCTCCGCTGCAAGGAACTCGGAAGAGCTCTGCGCATCGGCACCAACCACGGCTCACTCTCCGACAGGATCATGAACCGATTTGGGGACACTCCTGAAGGCATGGTCGAAAGCGCCCTTGAAATCGTCCGGATCGCGGAATCCCACGGATACCGCAATCTGGTCCTGTCCCTCAAAGCAAGTAACCCGAAGGTGATGATTGCCGCCTATCGGCTGGCTGCAGCTAGAATGGCAGCAGAGAATATGCATTACCCGCTCCACCTTGGCGTAACCGAAGCTGGAGACGGCGAAGACGCTCGAGTCAAAAGCTTTGTCGGCATGGGTTCGCTTCTGGCAGATGGACTCGGCGATACCCTTCGGGTTTCACTGACAGAAGATCCCGAATGCGAAGTACCGGTGGCACGTGAACTCGCCAATTGGGCCCACCGCCTGTGGTCCAACGCCTCAGCATCAACCGTCTGGGCCGAGAGTGGCTTTGATCCATTCCATCCCGGGCGTCGACCGGTTGAACGCATCCACCTGTCGGATGCAATCGTTCTGGACGCATCCAATCCACCCATGGTCGCCGTCAGAGCTCCATCCCCACTCGATCCAAAAGCGCTCAGCCAATCCATCGCCGCCATTCAAATGCGCAACAAGGATGCTCCCATCGAGTGGTTGGTCGTAGATGGAACTGACGCAGCAACGCTACCCGCGCTCAACAGCCTTTCCGAGGCACTGGCCGGAGCGATTCACGGAATCATTCTCGATGGCATTCCCGATGGACTCACCGTAATGGATTGTATCACAGGTGAGATGCGCTCCCAACTTTCCTGGATCGTGAACCTGCCCATGCCAGGCTTGATTGAAAAGGGACCTAAGCTACTGACCGGACTACCGCTTAAGGGAATCACCCTTTCCGTCGACTGGAACGGATGCCCGATTGACGAATCATCTGTCGATTCGATTCTCTCCATTGCCGGTTCCCAACCCTTTCTCATCACAACAGCAGCCATCCCGAGCGATCTGACTCCTGTGGGATACCACCGCCTCCTGGTCGATGCGTTTGCAAGAAGGGGAAGCCATCCTCCGCTCTGGATCCGGAATCGGGATTCCGACGGAACCCCGGAGGAGTCCACGCTTCTGCTCCACAGCATCCTGACCGGAACCTTGCTCTGCGACGGCTTCGGCAACATGGTCAGCATTGAAGGCACAACCCCAACCCGCGAAACACTGCTCCGGATCTACACCCTCCTCCAAGGAGCGCGCAGCCGGAT
>JAFGAQ010000318.1 GCA_016933595.1 Opitutales bacterium
GCGGAGACTTTGGGCTCATTCGGACAGGGTTGGCGATCGCCATCGACTTTCCAGTGCCACTCCCCGTTTTGCCGGTCGATAATATGCTCCTGAATGAAGCGCCATGTTTTGGCGGATGCTTCGATATACCGCTTGTCACCGCTGATTTGCCACGCATTTACAAAACCGACGATCGCCTCGGCCTGAGGCCACCAATGCTTGTCCCTGTCGTGGATGTGGCATTTCCATCCCTCGTGGAAGATCGCCCCATCGCTGTCGACTCCTTCACGCAGGCACACATCGGCCATTTGGATCGCAATTTGCCTCATTTCCTTGATCCATTCGGGGTCCCCGAGTGCTTCGGCTGCTTCGCATTGGAGCCAAGTTGCCTCGATGTCGTGCCCGTAGGAGTCGAGCTCGGATTTGCAGAGCCAATCATCGGTGAAGAAGAGCCGGAGGTGCCCGCGCTCCCGGTCGATAATGTGGTCCCTGAAGACGGCCAGCAAATCGGCGATGCTGCGTCCGACACCGGGATCACGGGTCTCGAGAAAGAGCTGTGTGTAAGCTTCCAGAACGTGCAAGTGGTTGTTCATGGACTTTTTCTCGTTCATGTCCTTGTCACTCAGCCGTAACCCATCGTTGACTGACCAGTCGCGGTCAAACGCTTCAGTGTAGCCTCCATATACCGGATCTTTGACCTTGGACTCCAATAGGCGGTAGAGATCTATTGCGTGTTGGAGCGCATCCGCGTTGCGGCTGATGCGGTAGTATTCCACCCATCCGTAAATGAGAAATGCCTGTCCGTAGCATTTTTTCGAGGTGTCGATTGGGTTACCCTTCGCATCCAGCATCCAATATGCCCCACCATAGTCTTTGTCCAGAAAGCGGGTTTCAATGTATTGATACGCCCGGTCGGCCAGCGGCTTCAGGGATGAGTCCTTGAGGAATCGGCAACAGGATGCGTAGGACCAAAGGTTGCGGGCGTTCAGGATGAGCCCCTTATCCGCATTTGGAAGCGATTGTCCGTCCGACCGGATTTCCCCGGTGAAGCCACCGTTCACTTCATCCAGAACCTTGGATTTCCAAAATGGGAGAATGTTGGATTCAAGTTCATTCCTGATTTCGTGGACCATTTGTCCGATTGAATTGTCTGCGTCCCGCATATCCTTCAGAAGTTATTCTGTTCGATTGGATTACATCACATGCCATCTCGGTTTCGGCTGTGAATCATCACCAGCAGTCGTATCATCCGGATGTGACAAAATAAATCAATCCTATTTTGATATGTTGTTTCTGTGTGGGGTTGAGCTCTATGGGTATTGGGTCGCGGATTTTGCGCCAAGTATTCGGGAGATTGACAGTCCTTGAATCCTGCTCTAGGTTTAAGCTATGAAGTCTGCCTATGAACTTGCGATGGAGCGCCTCGCGAAATCCGATCCGGAACATGCGCCGCGTGCGCTTTCCGAATCCGAGAAGCGTGAACTCGCGGACATTGATAGCCGGTATCAGGCGAAACTGGCGGGGCGGGAGCTCTTCCTGAAGGGCAAACTTGAGGAAGTGCGGGCTCAGGGAAACTGGCAGGAGGAAGAAAGCCTGCTCAAGCAGCTTGCATCCGAGCGCAAAGTAATTTTGGAAGAAATGGAAGATCAGAAAAACGCGGTGCGAAACCGACAATCCTAAAACCGAAAACATGCTGCAATGATCCTCCGCATCACCCAATATGGAGAACCCGTCCTTCGGGAGAAAGGTAAGCCGATCACGCGTTTTGATCCATCCCTGCGGGATCTCGCCTTATCGATGATCGAGACCATGCATGAAGCCCGTGGCATAGGCTTGGCTGCGCAACAGATCGGTATTGCCGCCATGTTGTGTGTGGTGGATTTGCATCAGGAGGGGGTGGACAATGGCTTTTCCTATTCCTTTGATGGAAAACAGCCGCCGTTGGATTTGTGGATGCCATTGGTGTTGGTCAATCCCGCAATTGAGAGTTTTACGAAGGAGACTGATATATGTGAGGAGGGATGCCTTTCTTTCCCCGGGATTCACGGCGAAATTGAACGTCCCGATGGAATCCAGGTGAGTTTTCAGGATACAGAAGGGAAGCCTCACGCGCTTGTCTGCAATGGATACTTGGCGCGTTGTGTCCAGCATGAGGTCGACCATCTCAACGGCGTTTTGTTCATCGACCGCATGGAGAAGGATTCGCTTCGGGATGCAAAAGCCGCCATCCGCAGGCTGAAAGAACGGACCATCCGTTACCTGCAAAAGGCGGCCAAAGCCCATGCGTAGATGCTTCCCCTTATGGCCATTGCGTCGGTAGTATCCGATTGGAAGTCGCCACGATCGGTTTCCACGTTTCAGTCATTTTCCCATTCCATTGCGCAATGAGTGCGTCCATAAGTCCGGCTCCGAAGTCACATTCCGTGTTTTTCCATAGGGAATTACTGGACGGACTTGAGCGCTTTCTTGGCAGCTATTGTTTGCTCAAGACGGTTCTTTGCGCCGTGTTGTTGAGCCTGTTTTTCCAGCTGCCACACGTGGTTGAGCTCGATGAATCGCCCGCGATACAGGGGTTACTGCGGATAAAGGATTCGATTTTCAGCCAGATTGACTTCCCGGTTGGCTCCCATGTGGAAAAAAAAACGGTACGGTGGACCGTGCCCTTGTTGATGAAAGCGACCGGTGCCAGGACTCCTGCCGGATTCTATGCCCTGATGGTGTTTTTCAATGTGTTGATTCTGGTTTTTGCGGCAAGAGGGATGCTGCTGCATACCGGGGACCGGGTCTACTCCTTTCTTTTTGTGTGTGGCATGGGCTGTGTATTCTCCGGTTCTAACGGGTTCAATGACGTGAAGGGATTCACCGATATCGTGCCTTTTGCATTGATGGTTTTTTGCGTTACCCAGCCGCGGTCGATACTGCTTTTTCCGGCCGTGTATTTTGCGCTGTTGTCGGATGAGCGGGCGATCATGGGTTTGGCTTTTCTCGGTTTCTGGTGGTTGTGGGGACGTCCCTCGAACCAGCCTTCTGTCCTGTCGATGAATCTGGCCCGCAATCCGTTGGCGGTTTGTTTGTTGGCCTTTGTCGCATTTGTTTTGACCCGGTTGATGATGGTGGAGTTTCTTGGCTTCCGGATCCCCGGCGGAGAAGTGGGTTTTGGCCAGTTCAAATTCATCAATGCCGATTATTTCCTGTTGGCTCCATGGGCAGCCTTTGAAGTGTTCTGGTTGCTTCCGGGTTTGTGGGTGTTGGCACTGGTTCAGCATCGAAGGAGGATGGTCGCGTTGGTTCTGATCGTTATGATGCTTGGCGCCACAGGCGCTTCTTTCATGGTTCATGATGTGACAAAATCCGTTGGATATCTGGTTCCCCTTTTGCCCATTGCTGCCATTCAGGTGTATCGGCACATGGCGCATGCGGGGAATGCACGTTTGCTGATGCTGATTCTCGGAATCCTCTGTATCGTCATTCCCACGCAGCACTATATCGCGGTTCCGTATCTGTATGGGTCTGTGCCAGGGTGGGTATTTGGGAAAATCGCGGCCTGCTTCTAGCCGAATGGAGATTGTGGGGAAACTGGAGGAAACGGCTTGAATTTAGCGTTAAATTCATCGAGCGTGTTCGCATGTATTCACGCATTTGTTCCCCTCTGTTCGCTTTGATGTTTTCGTTTTTGATGGCTCCCTTGCTCGAGGCTACGCCCGACGGCTCTCCCCCGGTATCGTTGCAATCTCCGGATGGAAAGAATTCCATCCTCTTTGAACTGGTGGACGGGTTTCCGGAATACCGGGTCTTGCATGACGGAGTGGCGGTCATCGATTCGTCTCCAATGGGCTTTGCCTTCAAGAAAGGAGGTAGCGACCTTGGCAGACTAATGATTGCCGGTATTGAGGAGACCAATGCCGACGACACATGGACCCAGGTCTGGGGCGAGAAACAGGAGATTCGCAACCATTTCAATGGCGTGATTGTCAACCTCAAGGAAGCGGATGGGCCGGGCAGAGTGCTTCAGATCGAGTTCCGGGCGTTTGATGACGGTATCGCTTTCCGATACATCTACCCACAGCAGGGGGAGAGCGACTTGGTGATCATGGACGAGCTCACTGGATTCAATTTGGCGCACGATGGGCAAGCCTGGTGGATTGGTGCGTATCAGGACAACCGCTACGAATACCTGACCACGAAGTCGCCGGTCAGCGGGATCGATGTTGTGCACACTCCGCTCACGATTGAAAGCGATAGCGGGTTGTATCTCAGTTTTCACGAAGCGAGGCTGGTCGATTTCGCGAGCATGACGATCCGTCGAACGGATGGCTGTTCGTTGAAGGCGGATCTGGTTCCCTGGGCCGACGGGGACAGGGTGAAAACCGATGGTAGCTTTAAAACTCCGTGGAGGACGCTTCAGATTGCCGAAGCCCCGGGTGATCTCATCACCTCGTATATGGTGCTCAACCTCAACGATCCGTGTGTCATTGACGATACGTCGTGGATCCAGCCCCATAAATACCTGGGGATCTGGTGGGGAATGCACATTGGCAAATACACCTTCTGGGAAAGCCCCACGCACGGAGCGAGCACTGTGAATGCAAAGCAATACATCGACTATTGTGCCAAGTTCGGGATCCGTCATTTGCTGATCGAAGGGTGGAACAAGGGGTGGACCCCCGCCTGGTATGAGAATGCCATGCACATGTTCAGTTTTAC
>JAFGAQ010000319.1 GCA_016933595.1 Opitutales bacterium
ATCCGCAAGACCGCCCGCTACGACCGATCACTGAGCGTACTCAACCACGCGGCATCCGCTGAATTCGCCACCAAATCGGGGATTATGCTCGGTATCGGAGAACAGGAAAAAGAGGTCGAAGAGGTGCTCCTGGACATGCAGAGGGCTGGCGTACGCATCCTCACGATCGGACAGTACCTGCAGCCCACTCCAAAACACGAACCCATCGACCGTTGGGTCACACCCGAAGAATTCGCCCACTGGAAACAATGGGCACTCGCAAACGGATTCGAAGTCGTGGAATCCGGTCCGTTGGTGCGTTCCTCCTACCACGCCGATGAGCAGTCGGCCCGCTACGGCATCGTCGGCGTCGCTTCCAATTCTGAACCAGCCGCTGCCCAAGCTGGTTGAACCGCTTTCAACTCTTAGAAAACGGGAAGACTCATTACCTCAATCGCATCCACTCATCCTTTTCTGCCGTGACCAGCAACAAATCCAAAAACACCGGGAAAGCTTCGGCTTCCAAAACTCCATCGCCCGAAAAAAGAACAGCTGCCACCAAAGCAGTCACATCCGGAGGCAAGAAAAAGGCCGCTTCCCCGAAAGCCCAGCGACCGAAAGAAAACAAGCGGGTATCGGAGCGTTCCCCCGAGTTCTCGAAGGCCGCCCGCACAGAGGTGCTCGAGCACAACAAGACCTACGTCAAGGATCCGGTGAATGCGTCCCTTTCCAAGGAAGACAAAATCCACCTCTACCGCGAGATGATCCGCATCCGCCGTTTCGAGGAGCGCACTCTGCGGGTCTATCAGCAAGGAAAAGTCGGCGGTTTCCTTCACCTCTACATCGGACAGGAAGCAATCGCGGTCGCCTGCGCCTCTATTATGGAAGCCAATGACCATGTGATCACCGCCTACCGCGACCACGGAATCGGACTGGCGGTCGGCATGTCCATGAATGAGTGCATGGCGGAGCTGCAAGGCAAATTCACCGGATGCTCCAAGGGAAAAGGTGGATCCATGCACTACTTTGCACCGGACAAACGCTACTGGGGCGGTCACGGGATTGTGGCGGGCCAAACGCCGCTTGGTCTTGGACTCGCTTTTGCCCTCAAATACCAGGAAGTCAAGGGCTGCTGCGTATGCATGCTGGGAGAAGGCGCGGTCAACCAGGGCGTCTTCCACGAATCCCTTAACCTTGCCTCGCTCTGGCGCATCCCGGTGGTTTACCTCATCGAGAACAACGGGTATTCGATGGGCACCAGCCAAGCCAGATCCTCTGCCGGGGCAATCCTTGCCCAACGCGCGGAAGCCTACGAAATGGGCTGGGACCACGGAAACGGAAATTCAATTTACGAAGTACGTGCCAAACTCGCAAAGGCCATGAAGGACGCCCGCGACAACCAGCGTCCGTCGATTGTGGAGTTCATGACCTACCGCTACCGCGGCCACTCGATGTCGGATCCCGACAAGTCCTACCGCACAAAGGAGGAAATCGAAAACTACAAGAAAAACAAGGATCCTATCACCCTATTCGAGGTTACGCTGCGCGAAGAGGGAATCCTCGACGATGAGGCAATCAAATCCATCCATGCGGATGCCACCGCCGAGGCCGAGCGCAGCGCCCAGTTTGCAGACATGAGTCCCTTCCCGCCTCCCGAAGAACTCATGACCGACATCTATTGGGAAAGCGACCACCCGAAACAACGCCAGTCAAAGGGAACGCTCTTCTTTGAAACCCTCTGATAACCGGACGCAACCACCCGATACGCACTGTAACATCCAATTTCCAATACCCATGCGCCAATTAACCTATCGACAGGCTCTCAACGAAGCACTCGATGAAGAAATCGCCCGCGACCCGAATGTGGTCCTCATCGGAGAGGAAGTCGGCCAATTCGACGGAGCCTACAAAGTCACTGAGGGACTCCTCAAAAAATGGGGACCGAAACGCGTGATGGACGCTCCCATCAGTGAAGCCGGGTTCATCGGCATGGGAGTTGGGGCCTCCATGCTCGGAGTCCGTCCGGTCATGGAACTGATGTTCTGGAGCTTCTCCTATGTTGCCTTTGACCAAATCATCAACAATGCCGCCAACGTTCGCTACATGTCGGGCGGCCAGATCAACTGCCCGATCGTGATCCGTGGCCCCGCAAATGGGGGCACAGCCGTCGGTGCCACACACTCGCACACACCGGAGAATTTCATCGCGAACACCCCTGGACTGAAGGTCGTGTGCCCGGCGACCGCTTACGATGCAAAGGGTCTCCTCAAATCCGCCATTCGGGACAACGATCCGGTGTGCTTCATGGAAAACACCATCCTCTACAACGACAAGTGGGATGTTCCTGAGGAAGAATACCTCATCCCGATCGGCAAAGCCGATATCAAGCGTGAAGGCTCGGCAATATCGCTCATCGCCCACGGCCGGGCGGTCATCACGTGCCTGCAAGCAGCCGAGATTCTCGCAAAGGAACACGGGGTGGAAGCGGAGGTCCTCGACCTGCGCTCAATCCGTCCACTCGACGAGGAAGCGATCCTCGAAACCGTCCGTAAGACCAACCGGGTAGTGCTCGTCGAAGAAAACAAACCGTTCTGCGGAGTGGATGCCCAGATCGCATCCTTGATTCAAGACAAAGCATTTGATTATCTCGATGCTCCGATCAAACGGGTATCGGCAATCGATGCCCCCCAGATCTACAGCATGCCACTCGAAAAAATCCAACTGCCCGATGCACGCAGGGTCGTCAACAAAGCGCTTGAAATCCTCTGATCCCTCACCATTTTACGATCACTTCCATGGCTGAAATAATCGAAATGCCCAAGCTGAGCGACACCATGTCGATCGGCACCGTTGTTCAATGGCTCAAGAAGGAAGGCGATGCTGTCTCCTCTGGCGACATGATCGCTGAAATCGAGACGGACAAGGCGACCATGGAAATGGAGGTCTTTTCGGACGGTGTGCTCCTCAAGCAATACGCCAAAGCCGGCGACCAGGTAGCCGTCGGCGATCCAATCTGCGCGATCGGGCAAAAGGGAGAGACACTTCCTGAAACGGGCGGCAAATCATCCGCCCCAGCCAATGCGGAACCCGAAAACAAAGAACAGCCCACTCCAAAGGACGAACCCAAACCCGAGGCACCTGCACCAAAAACTGAGACAGCCGCCGGAAACAAAACCGTCCCCGAAGCGGTAACGGAGTCCAAACCCGCCCCTGCCCCTGCCTCAACGGATTCGGGAGAACGCATCAAGGCCTCACCGCTCGCACGGATCCTCGCATCCGAGCATGGTGTCGACCTCTCGTCGCTGAAAGACAGCGGAACCGGCCCCGGTGGTCGTATCATCAAGAAAGATGTTCTGGATGCGGCGCAAACCCCGGCCAAACCGGGCCGCACGCCCGAAGCTCCGGCCAAGCCTTCCGCTTCAGCCCCGGCACAACCCGCTCCCAAACTCGCCGACGTTGATATCCCGGTTTCCAATATGCGGGCAGTGATCGCGAGCCGTCTGCTTGAGAGCAAGACACAGATCCCCCATTTCTACCTCGACACAGAGGTGGACATGCAAGCGCTTCTCGCCATGCGCGAGTCGGTGAATGCGAGCTTGTCCAAGTTACCCTCCGAACAGGGCGGCATCAAGCTATCGGTGAACGATTTCATCCTAAAGGCCGCAATTGAAGCCCTCAGGCGAGTTCCCGCTGCCAATGCATCCTGGATGGGCAGCAGCATCCGTCGCCACGGCGACATCAACCTGGCCTTCGCAGTGGCGGTCGAGGATGGGCTCGTCACACCCACCATAAAACAGGCGCATAACAAGACATTGCGTCAGATCGCTTTTGAAGTAAGGGATCTGATCGCCAAGGCCCAATCGAAGAAGCTCAAACCAGACGAAATGTCGGGAAGCACCTTCACTGTGACTAACCTCGGGATGTATGGGATCCACAGTTTCTTCGGCATCATCAACCCCCCCAACGCCGCCATCCTCTCGGTAGGTGCCACCGTCCGTAAACCAGTGGTTGATGCAAAGGGGCAGATCGTTCCGGGCGACCGGATGCACATCGGATTGAGCTGCGATCACCGCGTGATTGACGGCGCGGTCGGAGCCCAGTTGATGGGAGCGATCCGCGAAGTCATCGAAAACCCGGCGCTCATGCTGGTCTAGGCTGTCTTTTTTTCAATCAACTCAAAAATTCGCAGCACAAATACTGTGCATTTCCAAGGTTCGGCACGCGAAGTGCATATCAGTCGCCCGCCTAAACCATCAAACATGCGACACAGAATTACTATGCCCAAATCCCTGCATTCACCTCTCGGCTGGCCCGAGCCACAAGGACTTTGGAACCCCTCCCGGGAAAAGGATTCCTGCGGAGTCGGATTCATCGCACATCTCAAAGGCGAACGTTCACACGATATCATCGAAAAGACCCTTACGATGAACACCCGGATGGACCACCGCGGGGCGAGCGGAGCGGATCCCAAGACGGGTGACGGAGCCGGAATCTTTGTTCAGATGCCGGACAAGTTTCTGCGCAAGAAAATGGAGGCACAAGGCATTGAGCTGCCTCCGGAGGGCGAATACGGCTCCGGTCTGGTGTTCCTCTCCCCCAACCCGGCGGAACGCGAAGCGGCGAAACAGTTGTTCGAACATATCGTCCGTGAGGAAGGCCAGAAGTTCATTGGCTGGCGAACGGTCCCGGTCAAGAGCGAAATCCTTGGAAAGACCTCCGGGCGCTATGAACCGACGATCATGCAGATCTTCATCCGTCGCAATCCATCGATCACCGATCCGATGGACTTCGAGCGCCGGCTCTATGTGATCCGCAAGCGGGTTGGCAACGCCATCCACACCAACGAGGTCCCCAATCAGTTCCTCGACGTCCATGGAAACCGCAAAAACCGCTTTCCGGGTGGCGACTACTTCTACGTGACCGGACTCTCCGCCAAGACCATGATTTACAAGGGCATGCTCACGCCCTGTCAGCTTTCGGAGTATTTTCCGGACCTGCATGACCCCGATTTCGAATCGGCTCTGGCACTGATGCACACCCGGTTCTCCACCAACACCTTCCCGAGTTGGTCACGCGCCCACCCGAATCGTTTCATCGCCCACAACGGTGAAATCAACACCATCATGGGCAACGCGAACTTCATGAAGGCCCGGCAGGGACTCTGCAAATCCGGACTGTTCGGCTCCGACATCGAATCGATCTTCCCCGTCGTTGTGGAGGATGGATCTGACTCCGCCCGTTTCGACAATGTCCTCGAGTTCCTCCACATGGGAGGATACGACATGGTCCATGCGATGATGATGATGATCCCCGAACCATGGGAACGTCATACACTCATGAACGAGGACAAGCGGGCATTCTACGAATACCACGCCTGTATGATGGAGCCATGGGATGGTCCAGCCTCCATCACCTTTTCCGATGGGTATCAGATCGGCGCAGTGCTCGACCGCAACGGATTGCGCCCCAGCCGCTACTACGTGACCAACGACGACCTTGTCATCATGGCATCCGAAGTTGGCGTCATACCGGATCTCGACCCGGTGAACGTGGTTCAGAAGGGACGCCTCCGCCCAGGCCGCATGTTCCTCGTGGATATGAAAGAAGGCCGGATTATCCCGGACGATGAAATCAAGAAGCGCGTGTATTCGGCCAAACCCTACCGCCAGTGGCTGGAACAGAACCGCATTCTGGCAAGTCAGCTGCCGCCACCACGCCATGCACGTGGAGTGGAAGCCGATCGGGTTTCCGAACGTCAACTCGCATTCGGATACACCTACGAGGACCTGCGTTTCCTGCTGGGGCCAACAGCCCTCAACGGCGTTCAGCCCATCGCGTCGATGGGTAACGACACTCCTTTGGCGGTGCTGTCCAACAAGCCCAAGCACCTGTATCAGTATTTCAAGCAGATCTTCGCGCAGGTCACCAACCCGGCTCTCGACTGCATCCGCGAGGAGCTGGTTACCGCCACCGAAACCTTCATCGGATCGGAAGGGAACCTTCTGCAGCCCGACCCGCGCAGCTGCCGCATGATCCGGCTCGATAACCCGATCATCGACAACAAGCGACTGGCCCAATTCCAGGAGATCGCGTTGGATGGCTTCAAATCCTCCACGATCGATGCGACATTCCCCGCGGCTGAGGGTGGAGCCGGCCTCGATGCGGCCATGAAACGCATCTACGCTGAAGCCGATCACGCGATCGACCTTGGCGTCAACATCCTCATTCTGTCCGACCGCAGTATCGATGCTGCAAACGCCGCCATCCCGACTCTGCTGGCCGTGGGCGGACTTCACCAACACCTGGTATCAAAGGGCACCCGCACCCGCTCCTCGATCATCGTGGAAACCGGCGAGGCCCGCGAAGTGCACCACTTCTCGCTGCTCATCGGCTACGGTGTCGATGCCATAAATCCATACATGGCCTTCGATTCCATCCACAAGATGATCCAGGATTCCATGCTTGACATGGATTTCGAGAAGGCGGTCTACAACTACATCAAGGCTTCCATCAAAGGCGTGGTCAAGACCATGGCAAAGATGGGTATCTCGACCGTGGCATCGTATCGGGGTGCTCAGATCTTCGAGACCATCGGGTTGAGCACCCAGCTTGTGGACGCATTCTTCCCGGGCACTTCCAGCCGCTGCGAGGGTTCGGGAATCAACGAAATCGCCGAGGAGGCGCTCATCCGCCACCGCGCTGCCTTCCCCGGACGGCAACACATCGAAGCAAACGAGCGCGCCCTTGATTCGGGCGGCGTCTATCAGTGGCGCCGAGATGGTGAATACCACCTGTTCAATCCCGAAACAATTCACCTGCTCCAAAAAGCGGTGCGGACCGGAAGCTACGAGGTTTACAAGCAGTATGCAGCCAAGGTGAACAACCAAAGCGCCAACCTCTGTACCCTGCGCGGGATGATGCGATTCCGACAGCAGCGCAAGCCGATCCCAATCGAGGAAGTAGAACCGATCGAAGCGATCTTCAAGCGCTTCAAGACAGGTGCAATGTCCTATGGCTCCATTTCGAAGGAAGCCCATGAAACCCTTGCGATCGCCATGAACCGCATAGGCGGCAAGTCCAACACCGGTGAGGGTGGCGAGGATCCCGAACGCTTCATCCCCCTGCCCAATGGCGACAGCAAACGCTCGGCCATCAAACAGGTGGCCTCCGGCCGTTTCGGAGTGACCAGCGAATACCTGGTCAACGCCGACGAAATCCAGATCAAAATATCCCAGGGCGCAAAGCCCGGTGAAGGGGGCGAGTTGCCGGGTTCCAAGGTTTACCCGTGGGTTGCCAAGGTGCGCTACTCCACTCCGGGTGTGGGATTGGTATCCCCCCCGCCCCACCACGACATCTATTCCATTGAGGACTTGGCTGAGCTCATCCATGACCTCAAAAACGCCAACCGCCGCGCACGCATCAACGTGAAGCTGGTCGCGGAAGTGGGGGTTGGCACGATCGCGGCCGGGGTGGCGAAAGCCCATGCCGACGTGATCCTGATCGCAGGGCATGACGGGGGAACCGGAGCATCCCCGACTTCGTCGATTTACAACGCTGGCGCACCATGGGAACTCGGGCTTGCCGAGACCAACCAGATCCTCTTGCTCAATGATCTGCGCAGCCGCGTGGTACTCGAAACCGATGGCCAGCTCAAAACCGGAAGGGACGTGGCCATCGCCGCCCTTCTCGGAGCCGAGGAATTCGGCTTCGCCACCGGGCCGCTGGTTTCCCTCGGATGCCTCATGATGCGGGTGTGCCATAAAAACACCTGCCCCGTCGGGGTCGCCACCCAGGATCCCCGCCTGCGGGAAAACTTCGCTGGTAAACCCGAACACGTGGTCAACTTCATGACCTTTATTGCGATGGACCTTCGCGAGCACATGGCAGCCAATGGTTTCCGCACCATCAACGAGATGGTTGGACACGTCGAATGCCTCGATACTGCGGAAGCCACCGACCACTGGAAAGCCAAGGGAGTTGACCTCACCGCCATCTTCCACAAGCCGGATGTGGCCGGAGAAGACAGCACCCATTGCACCGTGGCTCAGGATCACGGGCTGGAGGAATCACTGGATATCACCCGTCTTCTCGAGATCTGCGCACCCGCAATTGAGAGCGGGAAAAAGGTAAAGGCTGAACTCCCGATTTCCAACGTCAACCGCGTGGTGGGAACCATCACCGGCAGCGAAATCACCCGCGCCCATGGCAGCGGCGGTCTGCCCGACGATACGGTTCACCTTAAGTTCGTCGGCAGCGCGGGACAATCCTTCGCAGCCTTCACGCCCAAGGGCATGACATTCGAACTGGAAGGCGACGCCAATGACTACCTTGGCAAGGGATTGTCGGGATCAAAGGTCATCGTTTATCCGCACAAGGGATCAGTGTTCAAAGCCGAGGAAAACATCATCATCGGCAACGTGGCCTTCTACGGAGCAACCTCCGGTAATGCCTACATCCGTGGGGTGGCCGGCGAACGCTTCTGCGTGCGCAACTCCGGCGTACACGCCGTGATCGAAGGCGTCGGAGACCACGGATGCGAATACATGACCGGCGGGCAAGTGATCTGCCTCGGAGAAACCGGACGCAATTTCGCAGCCGGCATGTCCGGAGGAATCGCCTACGTCTTCGATGTGGACGGCATGTTCGAAAAACGCCTCAACAAAGACATGGTGAACCTCTACCGCCTCATCGAGTGCGGAGACGAGGAAATCGAACGGGTCAAGACTGCGATCTCGGAACATGTGCGCTATACCGATTCCGTCCGCGGCAAGTGGTTGCTCGACTACTGGAAGGAGTTGGCGCCACGATTCTTCAAGGTTTTCCCGCGCGACTACGAACGGATGCTGCAGTGCTTCCGGAAAGTCGAGGAACAGGGACTGTCCGGAGACGAAGCTGCCATGGCCGCATTCGAAGAGAACATCAAGGATCTGGCCCGCGCAGGGGGGAACTGATCCGGGTGTACGCCAATACATGAACCAAACATAATCCCGCACAAGCAAGGCATCACCATGGGCAAACCCACAGGCTTTCTCGAAATCGAACGCAAGACCGTGTCCGAAATCGCACCGTTGGAACGCATCAAAAACTGGAAAGAGTTCAAGATCCACGCCAGCGAGGCGCATCAGCGGGCACAGGCCGCACGTTGTATGGATTGCGGCACTCCCTTCTGCCACACCGGAATGCTCTTTTCCGGAATGGCGAGCGGCTGCCCGATCAATAACCTTATCCCGGAGTTCAATGACCTGATCTACAAGAACCGCTGGCGCGAAGCACTCGACCGGCTCCTCAAGACCAACAACTTCCCCGAATTCACCGGGCGGGTCTGCCCCGCTCCCTGTGAAGGATCCTGCACGCTCGGCGTCATCGAGCCTCCGGTCACCATCAAAAACAACGAGTGTGCGATCATCGACCGGGGTTGGGAAGAGGGCTGGATGGCTCCCCGTTCTCCCGCGAAGCGCACGGGAAAGAAGGTCGCCGTGATCGGCTCCGGACCGTCGGGCTTGTCCTGCGCGGACCAGCTCAACCAGGCGGGGCACCTCGTCACAGTCTACGAACGCGCCGACCGTCCGGGCGGACTGCTCATGTATGGCATCCCCAACATGAAGCTCGACAAGTCTGACGTGGTCCTGCGCCGGATCCGGCTCATGGAAGAGGAAGGGGTCCGCTTCGTGACCTCCTGCGAAGTCGGCAAGGATATTTCCGCTGATCAGATCCACCAGGAATACGATGCGATCGTGTTCTGCACCGGAGCGACGGTTCCACGCGATCTGCCGATTCCGGGCCGCGAGCTCAAGGGGGTTCACTTCGCGATGGAGTTCCTTTCGGGCAACACCCGGCACCTGCTCGATTCGCAGATGGACGGTTCACTTCCCGATATCCACGCAAAAGGCAAAAATGTGGTGGTCATCGGGGGTGGAGACACCGGAACCGACTGCGTGGGCACGTCGATCCGCCACGGAGCTCTCAGTGTGGTGCAACTCGAAATCATGCCACGCCCGCCACTTCAACGGACGCCCGATAATCCATGGCCCGAATGGCCAAAGGTTTACAAAATGGACTACGGACAGGAGGAAGCGGCGGCGCTGCAAGGCGCGGATCCGCGCCACTATCTGGTGATGTCCGAGCGCTTTATCGGCGACGAGAACGGAAACCTCACCGGAGTGGAAATCGTCGATATCGAATGGGGCAAGGACGCTTCCGGTCGGATGGCACCCATCCCGAAGCCGGAAAGCCGCCGTGTGCTCCCCGCCCAGCTTGTGACCCTCGCCATGGGTTTCCTCGGACCCGAACAGGGCATCCTGAAGGAACTCGGTGTGACCACCGATCCCCGCTCCAACATCCAAGCCCAGCACGGGGCCTTCAAAACCAATGTTGAGGGGATCTTCGCCGCAGGTGACTGCCGGCGCGGACAAAGCCTGGTGGTATGGGCCATCAATGAGGGGCGCGGGGCCGCCCGCGAAGTGGACCGCTTCCTCATGGGAGTGAGCCACCTTCCCTGATCGGCGACAAAGCCCCGCTCTCAGACGGGAGCACCGCATCCTTTCATAAAACCTGCCGGGAGCTCTCCCTGCAGGTTTTTTCCTGGGGTGTTAAACAGCAACGGGATTGCGCACCCAAGCGAAATCTGTAGCATCTGTTTCATGCGCATTCAATGGACTCCGATCCTATGGGGGATGGCTTGGATTGCCATCCTCACAGGCGGTGCATGGTTGCGATTCCATGATCTTGCCAGTCGTCCCTTCCACGCGGACGAAGCGGTCAATGCGCTCAAACTCGCCGAGCTCAGAGAAAGCGGAGTGGCTCGGTATGATCCACACCACTATCACGGCAACACCCTTTGGATTTTAAGCCATGGATTCCTGCAGCTACATCCTGGGGCAGATCATAAGCAGCCGTCCGAAGACTCGCTTCGCTCATTCTCAGCACTCACCGGTTGGTTGATCCTATTCATTCCACTAGCTTGTCGGAAAACACTCGGAAATGCTGCAAGCTTGGCATGGGGAATCATTCTTTCAGGGTCGCCAGGGCTTCTGGCTATCAACCGCTCCTACATCCACGAAAGCCTATTCATTCTATGCACCATTTCCGGAATCGCTTGTATGGAAATGGCATCCCGATCCAGGCACACAGTCGCATGGGCAATTGCCGCAGGGGTTTCATGGGGGCTGATGGTCTCGACCAAGGAATCCTGGCCGTTGGTGCTGTTCTGCCTCTCAGTTGGATACGGCATGACCACCCTTTTGCTGAAACGCACCCAACCGCATGACCCCGCTCGACCCGGAATCCGATCACCTATATTGGGCTGGGCAATCGGAACAGCACTGATTTCGGCCGTCGCCATGTACAGTTCATGGGGACACCACCCCTTGGGGGTCCGGGATGCTTTGAGGGTGTTCTTCATCTACGAAAATGACCCGGGGCACTCAAAACCATGGTATTACTTTCTGAGGCTTCTTTTTGGCTCTGAGCGCCTCGGACGATGGGCCACCGCCGAATCCATGTTGATTCCATTCATCGTAATGGGATGCTACGCAGTCGCGCGCAACGCTACGAAACATCCCACACACCTTTCCTGGGCCATCGCAACACTGGCGTTAATTGGCATCCATAGTGTGATTCCCTATAAAACCCCATGGTTGATGACCTTGCCGTTCGTCGGAATCTCCTTCATTGCCGCTATCGGAATCCAATGGTTCCTTGAATGCAGAATTCCGCGATCACTTTTACTGGCAACACTCCTGATTCTATCCTTGATCTGGATCGGGTCAGGCTACCGCTCTGCCATCTTACTTCCGGAGCATCGAACCAACCGTTATTCCTACAGCCCAACATCCCCGGATTTGGTCCGGATGGTCGAACAAATCGAAAGGATCGCATCCATTCATCCTGATCATGGAAGCATACCAATCGATGTGATTTTTCCCGAAGGAGACAACTACTGGCCCTTGCCATGGTATCTGCGGGACTACAAAAACACTGCATGGCGCATCTCCATTCCGGAACAAATCAGGACTCCAATCGTAATCACCCCTGTCGATATGAAAGAAGCTTTGACCCACAACATGGCAACAGATTACACCTGCGAAATGAGAGGGCTGAGGGCTGGCATGATTCTATGTTTGATGATCCGGCAAGACCTCTGGACCAAACTCATGGAATCCAGAAATAACCAAATCGATGGTCCGCGGCCACCACTCATGCCATCCGGAATACTCGGCGACTCTTGACCCTCCCTCAATTGGAACAGATTATCAAACCGACAAGCCACTGATTCATCGATGGACGCACGCACAAAAGAGATGCTGAAAAAGGTCAGGACAGTCGAGATCCAAACCCGACGCATCGTCCATCAGGTTCTCACCGGGTCCTACCGCAGCGCATTCAAGGGAAGCGGGATCGACTTTGAAGAGGTGCGAGAATATTGCTACGGCGATGATGTGCGGGCGATCGACTGGAATGTCACGGCCCGGTCCGATCAAACTTTCATCAAGAAATTCCGGGAAGAACGCGAGCTGTCCATTCTGCTTGTTCTCGACCTGAGCGCATCGGGTGCATTCGGAAGCGGAGGCGTATCCAAACGCGAATACGCGGCAGAGCTTGCAAGTGCTTTGGCATTTTCCGCTGCACTCAATAACGATAAAGTCGGACTTGTGCTCTTCACAGACCGCGTTGAGAAGGTCATTTACCCTCAGAAAGGCCGCAAGCATGTGCTACGCATCCTCCGCGAAGTCCTATTCTACGAACCGATCGGACGTGGAACCAACATCGTGAGCGCGCTTCACTACGTTTCCAAAATGATGAAAAAACGGTCGGTCGTTTTCCTGCTCTCCGATTTTCTCCAATTCGACAATAATCAACCGCAAAACACAAAGGACCAGCCTCTTTTCCGGGCACTGCGTCTCGCCGGTCGAAAACATGACCTCGTCTGCGGGATCCTTTCGGATCCGCGCGAAACCACCTTACCATCTGCAGGATATGTCGAATTCGAAGACGCCGAATCCGGCGACACCATTGAGATCAACACCCGATCCAAACGCTTCCGTAGAAAATACGAGAACCTGACTTCCGATCTATTTGCCAGAAGGGACAATGCATTCCGGCAAAGCGGACTCGATACCATGCACCTCAGAACAGATGCCTCCTACCTTAAAGCACTTCGACTCTTATTCGCGAAACGCTCTGGACGCCACACCTGACCCTAGCATGCATGACAAAAACAAACCGACTACAGCGCCCGATCCAAATCCAATCGAACCCGATTGTTACATCATCAGCATCCGCGAGGTATCCTCACCGAGCCGCTCTTTCTCAAAGCCCGAACGTATCATCCCTTCCAAAAGCCCCCTTCCGGAGGGACACATTATGCGCGTTGATCGCCATTCGATTAATATAACGAATTCGTTCACTATCCTTTCGTTTCCCAACGAAAACCCTTAAGATTGGATGTAGCATAGAGAATAATAACATAGGAACGCCTAATGCGCTTCCATATAGAGTCAATTTATAACTTCCATCACTCATTCTTTTCATTCGTCCTTTTTGAACCTGCAAATCATAAGACCATCGAACTTGATCTACTATTCTGTGTTTTGTATTTTCAACACTCACTTCACAAGGAGAAAACCCGTTGTCCAGCAACTGCCTCATATGCAATAAATGGGCATAATACAAATCCTCTATTTTATTTACCCACGGCATTTTTAGAACAAAATGATCCATTGGATGGAAAGTCGAGTCATAATTATTGTTTGTATTAGTGCACAGTTCCCCATGTGGCAACAATGAAGTTGAAAACTCCCATACATAGCTCGAATGTTGATCTTCAACTCGAAAAAACATTATTGCAAACTCGACACTTCTGTCCTCATGAATCATCAAATATAACTGTGCCTTTTGCCCATTAGTCATGGAGCAGTCATAGTACCCATTTTCAAGAAAACCAAGGGCACATAGCGCATTTATAATTCGATCCGCCTCTCTTTTTAGTTCGGAGTCAACATCAAGGCCTTGTATTTCTCTTGGTTGCGGTACACGATGCGTCAAGGACGACAACCAGACCGTCAAGACCGCACCCACAATAAACAGAATTTCTATCCACATATTTGTACCGTCAATGTTAGGGATTTTCAGGGCGGATCCGACGCGTATTCCGCTTCATAACCTTGGGCGTCTTTTTCTTCACAAGTCTGTCTGATGAAGTCAGAATAAGAATTCCTGCCACTATAAGAGCCCAAGCGATGATGGGATGGGCAAACAGCCAAAGCGGGAAGAATATCGGGATTCGACCGCTGCTTTCCGAGACCTCAAAATCATCGTAGGAAGCAGGAGAATAACTGCCCTGCTCCTTGACTGAACCCTCGCGAGTAAACACGAATCTTTTCTGACCACGTGCAGTCCAGATTTCTATTAAACCATTCTCTACTATCTTCCCTTTGAAAACGCCTCCTGAAGCATCGACGGACCATCCGTGAAGGAATCGGTTGTATGGGTCATAAACTTGTACTCTTCCAGAAGGGGTATGGAATGCAACCATGCTCCCATCTTCTAACGGAATGATCTGATCGGCCCAGCCTATCGGCCACTCGAACGATTTCGGAAGCCCTAGAGAAGATGAGAGAGCTGTGCCGAAAAAACCCAACCCGCCAATGCAAACCAGAACACCTCCGAGCACCTGAAGGTATTTTTTCGCTCCTTTCTCTCTTTTAATAGATCCAATTGAACTAAGCGCAGCAATGACAATAAACGGAATGCCGATGAGCAGAACGAGAATGATCGTCATATTTTCTTATCGAACGGGAAAGACGGTGTAGAATATAGCTTACATGGGAGATGTTTGACGGGATATCGACGGTATTGCAATCTGGAAAATGTATATTCCGGTTTTTCATATTTCCGGGAGGATTCTTATGAGATGAGCCGGTCTAACGCTGCTAACACCCTAAAAGCACAAAAGGTTAAGGAGAAGGCGGAACACTTACCCCTTTCGCTTAGGATGCGATATTCAAGGATTGCAATCTCTGCGATCCCCATCCCTGTACAACCGCTTCTGCTTCCAGACGAAGCCGTGAAGATATGTGAGGAACCTTGTCAAACGGAAGGTTTCATTTGCGAAGCTGAAGACGGAATACGTCCTCAAGCTGACCTCGTGCTTTCAAAAGAACTCTATGAACCGCAGCAAATCGGTTGCGAGTGAAACGGGAGGTGGATGCCGTTATGCCAATCGAGTGCATGCAGGTGTTGAGATCGGAGAACACCGGAACTGCCATACAACGGATTCCCTCATGGTACTCCTGTTCGTCGATGGAGTAGCCTTGTCGGGCGATTTCGTCGAACGCCAGACCCAAAGCATCGAGACTAGTCAAGGTCTTGCCCGTTCGGTTTTTCAACTCAACACGGGACAAAATACTCATGGCGTCCGCCCGGGGCATATGTGCCAGAATCGCCTTCCCGGTAGCCGAACAGTAGAGATCAGCCAAGGATCCTTCGGAGGAGTGCGCGCTCATTGGATGAGGACTTTCGCACACATGCAGGATCAGTATATGTTCCGCAACCCGTTGCACAAAGTGGCAGGTCTCGTCGGTCTCTCTCGAAACCCACTGGAGGACCGGGACAATGTGCTCTCTCTGCGAGTGTTGTCCGGTGGCGGCCCGACCCAAGGGGATCAGCGCAACCCCCAAATGATAGCGTTTGCCGACTCTGCGGATGAACTGCTGGTCCTCCAAGGTTGCCAGGATTCTCAAAGTGGTACTCCGGGGGATAGTCAGCCGATCCGCAAGCTCCGCAATTGTGGACGGCTCCCCCTCCAGAGAAAGGGCATGGAGCAATCGACAGGCGTTTTTCAAATTGGGAATAGTGTAATCCGGCATGGCTGCATTAATTTCATATTTGGAATTTGGTGTCAATTATGGAATTTGTATTGACCGTCCTTCCGGAAGAATTTAACCTATAAGACAGTGGTAGACTCCTCCAAGACAAACACCAACCGAAGCTGATTTATGAATATCCAATACGTTGCATCCAAACAAGAGACTCAAATGCTTGATACCATCGACCTGCGCGACCGCTTCCTTTTGGAAAGCCTTTTTCGCCCGGGTGAATTGGTGTTGACCTATTGTGATATCGATCGGGTCATCGTTGGAGCTGCTTGTCCTGACGCAAGGCCTCTGCCACTGGAAGCGTCCGATGAACTGCGCTGCAATTACTTTTGCGAACGCCGCGAACTTGGCGTGATGAACCTCGGTAAACCGGGTGTGGTAACGGTGGACGGAGTCGCCTACCCACTCGAGGCAAAGGAATGCCTCTACATCGGTCGCGGATCGAAGATGGTGCAATTCGCGAGTGGATCCGAAGGCGGAAGCCAGTTCTACCTGATCAGCTATCCGGCGCACACGGCATACCCCACAACAAAGGCAAGTCTGGCGGACGCTAATCAGCTTCACCTTGGATCGCCCGCAACATCAAACGAACGCATCATCTACCAATTCATCCATGAAAAAGGGATACAGAGCTGCCAATTGGTCATGGGATTCACTCAATTGATGACGGGCAGCGTGTGGAACACGATGCCACCGCACACCCACACCCGACGAAGCGAGGTATACCTGTATTTTGACATCGCGCCCGGCCAAATGGTATTCCACTTCATGGGAGAGCCTCAGGAAACCCGCCACCTGTGCGTGCAGGAAAAACAAGCGGTGCTATCCCCCGCCTGGAGCATTCACGCAGGTTGTGGAACGGGCGCCTACACCTTCGTCTGGGCGATGGGAGGCGAAAACCAACGCTTTGACGACATGGATCCTGCCCCACTGGCGGACCTCCGATAAGAACCGCGTCTTGGAAACACTTGTGAAATTACACAGGAATCACCATGAATCTAGAAAGCTTTAGTCTGGAAGGAAAAGTCGCTATTGTCACTGGGTCCAGTACAGGACTGGGACAAGGAATGGCCATCGGACTCGCTGAGGCGGGCGCCGACATTGTGGGAATATCCAGCGGGGGCACGAAGGCAAAAGCCGACCGGGAGGGTGCAAACCAATCGGATCAACCTGAGACTCAGGCGATTATTGAAGGATTGGGTCGCCGCTATCTCGGGATTCAAGCAAACCTGATTAGCACCGAACCGATACCAGGTATTGTCAAACAGACCCTATCCAAATTCGGAAGAATCGATATCCTTGTGAACAACGCCGGGATCATCCGCCGCGAGGATGCGATCAATTTTTCCGAGAAAGACTGGGATGATGTGATGAACATCAACCTCAAAACATTGTTCTTCCTCTCGCAGTCAGTGGCCCGACAATTCATTGACCAGGGCCGCGGAGGGAAGATCATCAACGTCGCCTCCATGCTATCCTTTCAAGGCGGCATCCGGGTTCCCTCCTACACTGCAAGCAAAAGTGGAGTGATGGGCCTCACACGGCTGATGGCAAATGAATGGGCGAAACACAACATCAACGTCAATGCGATCGCGCCAGGGTATATGGCGACCAACAACACCGCGCCGCTTCGATCCGATCCCAATCGCAATGCGGCCATCTTGGACCGCATCCCTGCCGGTCGTTGGGGATCCCCCGACGACTTGAAAGGTCCGGTGGTTTTTCTTGCTTCCACAGCCTCCGACTACATCCACGGCTACACGTTGGCGGTGGATGGTGGATGGTTGGCGCGATAGGCACCCAAGTTTCACATCAAGTTTTAGGGTTGATGGGACCGCTTCCTAGGGAGGCGGTTTTTTTTGTCGATGAAACTTTGAAGGAACACCTACACCGCAAAGCAATCGCAGGAAACACTCCCTTTACCCGAATGTGGCAACACGTCCAATACCCCGGGATCCAAATATTCCGCATCATAAACAGAGCTCGTGTTGACGTGGGACCAAGCGATATCACTTCGATTGGGAACGAGTCCCTACGGCCCCGTTCACCCCGGAATCAATGGCTATCGCGCTTTCACCGGGTTTCCCAAAACTCAAGGTGTTATTCAGTATCGCCATCCGGCTCCTGCCCATTGCCCCTATGTGGCTGGGTTTCCGAATATTCCCTCACGATGAGCAAACCGCCGCCTTGGGTTTCTTTTACTATCATGTGGTAACCTTTGTCCGTGTAGTTCCTCATGACAGAGTATCGCTCGGCTGACACCTTCGCCCAACCATCCTTAATCTTGATTTCAACGTTCGAAAAACGGCTGATATCTCCACGACTTCTCGCAACCGGCATCATCATCTTCACCATTGCTTTCATCTGTTTTCCAGTCATCTCGATCACTCTCTTCCGCCCATTTGGGTAATGGCGCAAAGAGGCAATCGAAGCATCGTCCGAATACAACTCTGTGACATCGGGATTGAATGCGTTGAGGAGTCTCTGGTAACGTTCAAAGAACGCTTGCACATCAGACTGATCAAGAGCATGGCAAACGGGTGCCATTACAAAACAGAAGGCAATAAACGCGATATATCTCATGAATCCGGTGATCTACGGAGGACTCTGTGTCTATCCATGTAAACCGTCATCCATAACTGGAGAAACCTTTAACAAAGCCTCTACAATAACCAA